>NZ_AJQF01000170.1:0-118897 GCF_000261705.1 Bradyrhizobium genomosp. III
GGCGGAGCCGCGAGGCTTCCCCCTATCCCGATTTCCGCGCCTGCCAAACTTTGTGTACCAATGGCGCCAGGACAACTCGTTCAAAGAGCGCTCCGTTCAAAATCGCTCGACAAGGGAGAAAACAATGCGTGAAGCCGTCATCGTTTCCTATGCGCGCACGGGCCTCGCAAAATCCGGCCGCGGCGGGTTCAACATCACGCCGCCGATGTCGCTCGCGGCCCACGCCATCCAGCATGCGGTGAAGCGCGCCGGCGTCGACAAGGATTATGTCGAGGACTGCTATCTCGGCAATTGCGCCCATGGCGCGCCCAACATCGGCCGCCAGGCCGCGCTGCTCGCCGGCCTGCCGAAGACCACCGCCGGCGTCTCGGTGAACCGGTTCTGCTCCTCGGGACTGCAGACGATCGCGATGGCCGCCAACTCGATCCGCTCGGACGGCGCCGACTGCATCGTCGCCGGCGGGGTCGAGAGCATCTCGATGCCGGGCGGCGGCACCCCGAAGGAATCGATCGATCCTGAATTGCTCAAGGTCGCGCCCGATATCTTCATGGCGATGATCGACACCGCCGACATCGTCGCCGAGCGCTACAAGCTCAGCCGCGAATATCAGGACGAGTTCTCGCTGGAATCGCAGCGCCGCATGGCGGCGTCGCAGCAGGCGGGCAAGTACAAGGACGAGATCGTCCCGATGAAGACCAAGATGAAGGTCGTCGACAAGGCGACCAAGGCGGAGAGCATCGTCGACTATGTCGTCGATCGCGACGAGTGCAACCGGCCCGAGACCACGATGGAAGGCCTCGCCAAGCTCGAGCCGGTGAAGGGTCCCGGCAAGTTCGTCACCGCCGGCAATGCCAGCCAGCTCTCGGACGGCGCCGCCGCCGTGGTGCTGATGGAAGCCAAGGACGCCGAGAAGCGCGGCCTGAAGCCGCTCGGCCGCTTCGTCGCCTGGGCGACCGCGGGCTGCGAGCCCGACGAAATGGGCATCGGCCCGGTGTTCGCAATTCCGAAGCTGCTCAAGCGCACCGGCCTGAAGGTCGACGACATCGACCTGTGGGAGCTCAACGAAGCCTTCGCCAGCCAGTGCCTGTACTGCCGCGACCAGCTCGGCATCGATCCCGCCAAATACAACGTCAACGGCGGCTCGATCGCGATCGGCCATCCCTTCGGCATGACCGGCGCCCGCCTCACGGGCCACCTGCTGCAGGAAGGCGCGCGCCGCAAGGCCAAGTGGGGCGTGGTGACGATGTGCATCGGCGGCGGCCAGGGCGGCGCCGGCCTGTTCGAGATCTACAGCTGATCCGGACCGCCACCGTCGTTTGAAGACAGGACAGCACGGCGCCACGAGCGCCGTGTTTTTTTGTCCGCGCCTGTGTATCTCACCGTGCATAACATGCCAGTAGAAACCTGGCGTGGGGAGTCCGTTACCTCTCGTATGACGGGTATCGTGCACAAGTACGTATTCATACGTGCCGGTAAATTAACGGTAGTTTCCTCGCCCTGACGTTTCATACTCGCATCAGCCACAACCGATTTTTGAAGCCAAGATGCGATTTCTCTCCCTTCGGCTCACCCACAAGATCACCGCGATCGGCGTCATTGGCGTCATCGGTGTCGTCCTGATCGGCGGCATCCATCTCTACGGCGAGAACGCGATGGCGTTCTATCGCGACGCCGCCGAGAAGGCGCGCACCATCTTCGAGCTGAACAACAGGATCGCCGTCGAGCTGCTCGAGGGACGCCGCGCCGAGAAGGACTTCCTCTTGCGCAACGAACCGGCCAAGGCGCAGCGCCAGGCCGAGATCAGCCAGCAGGTCTCGCTCGATATCGAGAAGCTTCGCGCCAGGATTTCAGGGCTCGGCAAGCCCGAGCTGGTCGCGAGGATCGACGCGATGACCGCATCGCTGAAGACCTATCAGACCCGTTTCGCCGCGGTGGTCGAGCAGAGACAGCGGCTCGGGCTCGATGAAAAGTCCGGTCTCGAAGGCCGCTTGCGGGCCTCGGTCCACGACATCGAGACCAAGGTCGGCGAGCTCCGGAATCCGTCGCTCAAGGTGACCATGCTGATGATGCGAAGGCACGAGAAGGACTTCATGCTGCGTCGCGACGCCAGATACGGCGACGACATGAAGAAGCGCGCGGCCGAGTTTGTGACGGGCCTCGACGAGCCCTCCATTCCCGGCGATGCGAAGGCCGAGTTGCGCCAGAAGCTCGCCGATTACCAGCGTGACTTCTTCGCCTGGACGGAGACCGCGCTGGCTCTGGGAATCGAACTCAAGGCGATGTCGGAGGCCTTCTCCGCGGTCGAGCCCGTCATCGAGCAGGTGTCGCAAGCGGTCGACCAGATCCGCGCCGAAGCCGACCGGCTGAACGATGCCCAGCGCGACAGCATCCAATGGTGGATCGGCGTTGCGATCGCGCTGATCGCATCCGGCGTGCTCGGCCTCGGCATCTTCATCGGCCGCTCGGTTTCCAAGCCGCTGTCAGCCATGCGCGCGGCGATGATCGAGCTCGCCAACGGCAATTTCGCCATCGTGCTGCCCGGGCTCGGCCGTCCCGACGAGATCGGCGAGATCGCGCAGGCCGTCGAGACGTTCAAGGTCAATGCCGAGCGGAAGGCGCAGGAAGAGGCGGAAGAGAAGATCAGGCAGGACAAGCTTGCCGCCGAGCGCCGCCGCGCCGACATGATCAGGATGGCCGACGATTTCGAAGGCGCGATCGGCGAGATCGTCGAGACCGTGTCGTCTGCCGCCAACGAGCTCGAGGCGTCGGCGACCTCGCTGACCACCACCGCCAGCCGCTCGACCGAGCTTGCCACGCTGGTCGAGGCGGCCTCCGAAGAGGCCGCGACCAACGTGCAGTCGGTGGCCTCCGCGGCGGAGGAGCTGACCGCCTCCGTCCACGAGATCAGCCGCCAGGTGCAGGCCTCCGCGCGCATGGCCGGCGAAGCCGTCAGCCAGGCCGGGCAGACCAACGACCGCGTCAGCGAATTGTCGAAGGCGGCTGCGCGCATCGGCGACGTGGTCGAGCTCATCAGCGCCATCGCGGGTCAGACCAATTTGCTGGCGCTGAACGCCACCATCGAGGCCGCGCGTGCCGGCGAAGCCGGGCGCGGCTTTGCGGTGGTCGCCTCGGAAGTGAAGGCGCTGGCCGAGCAGACCGCGAAGGCCACCGGCGACATTGGTCAGCAGATTTCCAGCATCCAGGTTGCGACGGAGGATTCGGTCGGCGCCATCAAGACCATCGGCGGCACCATCGAGCGGCTGTCCGAGATCTCCTCCACCATCGCTGCCGCCGTGGAAGAGCAGGGCGCCGCGACCGGCGAGATCTCGCGCAACGTCCAGAACGCGGCCGCCGGCACCACGCAGGTGAGCGCCAACATCAGCAGCGTGCGCCAGGGCGCGACCGAGACGGGCTCGGCCTCCTCGCAGGTGCTGTCCGCGGCGCAGTCGCTGTCGAACGACAGCAGCCGGCTGAAGATCGAGGTGAGCAGGTTCTTGGACACCGTGCGCGCGGCGTGATGTCTGAGTTCTAGCGCGTCGATGCTTCCACATCGTCGTGGCCGGGACAAGCCCGGGCATGACACCTGTGGCGGCGCCTACGCCCCCGCCACCACCGGTGCGAACACCACTTCGATCAGCGTGCCGGAATTCCCCGCGCTCTTGATGTTGAAGCGGGCGCGGTTGGCCTCGACCAGGGCCTTGGTCAGCGACAGGCTTAGCGCCGAATTGTCTGCGGCGTCCCCGGGCGGCGGGGTGCGGAACGGCTCCATCGCGGCGGCGACTTCGCGCTCGGACAGGCCATGGCCGGTATCGCGGATGCGCAAGCAAATCTCGCCGCGGTCGGACAGCGCGGTGGAGACGATGACCTGGCCGCCGGCGCTGGCGAGCCGGATCGAGTTCGAGATCAGATTCATGGTGATCTGCCGCATCGCGCGCGCGTCCGCCGTGACCTGCGGCAGCGCATGCGCGAGCGAGGTGCGGATGATGATGCGCTCGCGATTGGCCTGCGGCTGCATCACGGTCACGCAGGCTTCGACGAGGTCGTTGAGGCTGAGGTTGGCGAAGTTGAGATCGAGCTTGCCGGTCTCGATCCGCGACAGCTCCAGGAGGTCGTCGATGATCGCGATGACGCGCTCGCCGGAGGCGCGGATGTCCTTCATGTACTCGCCGTAGCGCTCGTTGCCGAGCGTGCCGAAGCGTTCGGAGATCATCACCTCGGCAAAGCCGATGATGGCGTTAAGCGGCGTGCGGATCTCGTGGCTGATCCGCGCCAGCATGTCGGCCTTGGCGTTGGCCGCGCTGTGGACGAGGTGGCGCGCCTGTGTCAGCTCGCTCTCGCCCTTCTTGCTCTGCGAGAGATCGCGGAACACGGCGAAGAAGTTCGGGCCGTCCGGCCGCGTGCGGCCCATGATCATCGCGAGCGGAATGACGCCGCCCTTCTTCTCGCGTCCGAGCACCTCGCGGCCGTGGTCGAGCAGGCTCGAAATGTCCTGGCTCTTGAGGCTTTCGAGATAGTCGGTGACGATCTGGCGGCTCTCCGGCGCGAACAGCGTCGCCAGATTCTGCTCGAGCAGGTCGGCGCCGTCATAGCCGAACAGCGCTTCGGCGCTGCGGTTGCAGGCGTGGATGTTGCCTTCGGCATCGAACATGACGATGCCCTCGGCGGTGGTGTCGAGGATCGCGGCGAGATCCTCGGCATCGGCATCGCCGGCCGCGGAGTCCAGCTCGGGCGCGTAGGGGAAGGATTCGGCGACAACAGATTCAGTGACGATCGTCTGTGCGATCACGGGCGCCGCGACGCTGGGCGCCGCCTGCGGCAGCGCGCAGATGAGCGCATGTGCGCTCTCGCCGTCCCAATCGATCGTGTGCAGATGCGCCTCGGTGGTCGCAAGCGGTGCTTCGCCGTTCGCGAGCGTCGCGCTGATCGTGACAGGCGTGCCGGCTTGCGAGGTGCTGCTGGCCGAGGACACGCCGGGCTCGACATAGAGCGCATCGAGCCCGCCGGCATTCTCCAGCGCGTTGATGCCGGCATAGCCCATGCGCGCGAGGAAGGCGGGGTTGGCGTAGAGCAGGCGGTCGAGCCGGTAGATCAGGATCCCCGTCGGCAACAGGTCGAGCAGGGTGCGGTCGCGCGCGCTGGCGCCGCGCGCCGGCGGCGCGGGCTCGGTCAGCCATTCGGCCGGCGCGTGGGGCGGTTCGGGCTCCGGCGCCGGCGGCTCTATGGTGGTCTCCGCCACAGGCTCGGAAGCTTCTGCCGCGATCGTCTCGCGCTCGCGTTCGAGGCGCTCGGACAATTGCCGGGCGAGCTCATTGAACGCGCTGTTCTCGACCGGCGTCAGCGTCGGCGATCTCTGATCACTGAGTGATCTGACGTCGCCGTGCGGGCGGAACGGCACGACATTCGGAGGGGTTTCGACTGGCGTTTCCACTGAAATGTCCGGATCGGTTGGATGTGAATTCGCGTCGCTGGTGGGCTCTAGCAGTTCAGGTTCGGGTGTTGGCTCGGGCTCGGCTGCGGGCGGCTCGATCGGCGGAGGCGGCGCCTCCGCGAGCGGCTCGGCCTCGGGCGCGACCAGTTCGGCAGACGGGCCGTGCTGCGCCGGCGGTTCGGTCACCGTCTCGAAGCGCCTGAGTGCTTCCAGGCGGTTGAGGCCGTCGAGATCGCGGCAGACGCCAAAGCCCTTGAAGCCGGCAAAGTTGCGCGACTGGTCGTAGACCGGCAGGCCCGCGAGCTCGACCGGCAGATGCTCGCCGCCGTCAGCCGGCCAGTTCACTGTGATCCCGGCCCAGGTGTCGTGGCTTGCAAGCGCCTCTGCGACGCGGCCATCAGGATCGAGCGAGAATTGCTCGGCGATCTCGCGCCAAAGGCGGCCGAAGCCGGCGGCGGTGCGCGCGCCGATCAGGCGGATGAATTCGTCGGAGAGAAGCACAAAGCGGCCCTCTGCATCCATCTGCCAGAGGAAGCGCAGCGGATGCTGACGCGGTGCGGGCGGCTCTTGGCCCGACGAATCCCGGCCAGACGATTCCTGGTCCGACGGCGGCTCAACCATGGCTGATGTGATCGGCGCAGCCTGCGGCGACACAATGGCTTGATGCGGGTTTTCAACCGGAGTCTTTGGCGCGATGTCGGCGCTCCGGTCCGGCGTTTCGCGAACTGGCTCTCGAACAGGCTCTTCGGTCTCGATCGGCTCGGCGAACGCATCGAACAACGAGATCCCGGCCGATCCGTCCTGCGACGGTGGCGGCTCGCACGGCATGGCCGCGGCCTGCTGCACAGATTCAGCCGGCGTCTCGTTTGCGGTTTCCGCCGTGCTCTCGGGCACGGCCGCCGCGGGCGCAGCTTGCCTGGCCGGCTCGATCAGCGCGATCAGGCCGACATCGGCCCCTAGGCCGACCCGTTGCAGCACCATCTGGCCGATGCCGATCGGCGTTTCGACGCGGCCCTCGCGCAGCGCATCGTTGCGCGCCTGTTCGAGGCCGGCCTCGCCGAGATCGCGGAAGCCGAGCAGAGAGCGGGCGGCCTCGCTGGCGCCGACGAACAGGCCGTCGGGCGCGAACGCCGCCATCGGCATTTTCACGCCTTCGACCAGGCGATGCAGCCGCTCGACCAGCGGCATGGCGCGCAAGGTCGGGTCCATCGCGGTGACGAGCACCGCGTGTCCGCCATCGGCAAAGTCGAGCCGGGCGCAGGCGCAGGTCATCAGCGTGCCGAACCGGGCGCCGAAGCCGCGCAGACGTTCGAGCCGCACAGCGCCATTCGCGGGCAGCTGCCGGGCAAGCCGGGCAACCTGGCGGCGATGGGGGTCGGCCGGGCCGAACATTTTGTCCGCAAGCGCCGCGCCGTTCGCCGCGCCGAACAGCTTTGCGCCGACCGGATTGGCCCACAGCACGCGCGTCCCGTCGATCGACCACAGCCATGTCGCTAGCTGCGAGGTCGCATGCACGGCCAGCCGGGGATCGCCCACACCTCGCAACTGGAAATCCGAACTCGTCATCCGACCGGCTGTGTCTCACGCTTGAAGCTGGCGGCTGCCGGGAATGACAGCCTTAAGAAAGGGTTAGTATCGCCCGCGCCCGCGGGCAGGTCCACGGCCCCGGTCCCCGGCGGCGGCCCTAAGCCGCGATAACCTTAATCAGCCCGAACCCGCAAGCCGCCGCCCGGTTCATCCAAGGGATTCGGGGCGAGGCGCTCTCCGCCGTCATTCCGGGGCGCGCTCAGCGCGAACCCGGAATCCATCGGGCCGCAGAGACGGTGGCGGAATGGATTCCGGGCTCGCGACTTCGTCGCGCCCCGGAATGACAGCGGGCTAGCCCGACCCACCCCACCTCAACCCCCGGTTCCCTCATACCGGAACCTCATCCTAACCTAGATTAAATTTCGCAGCGCACCCTGTTGGCGCATTGCGCTGCACAATGTTGACACGATAGGCAGCCATAATGCTGGGCGCTGGGCGAGCCATCTCTTTGTTTCGCGTTTCCAGTCTTTCGTACCCGCTCAATGTGTGACGGCCCAGACCGGGGGCCGGCGGGCGCGCCAGAAGGCTCACTCCATTTTTTTCAATTAGCGTGAGGGACAACCATGACAGGTGCGACTGATCCGTTTTCTGCCTCGATCATTCCGTTCGAGGTCCCCGAGCAGATGCGTGCGTTCGCCGAAAAGGGCGTGTCGCAGGCCCGCGAAAACTACGCCAAGTTCAAGGACGTGGCCGAGAGCCACAACGGCACCGTCGAGGCCGTGTTCACCTCGGCCAGCAAGGGCGCGAGCGAATACACCGCCAAGCTGGTGGAGTTCATGAAGGCCAACACCAGCGCCCAGCTGGACTTCGCACAGCAGCTGTTCGGCCTGAAGTCGCCGGCGGAAGCGCTGGAGCTGTGGACCGGCCACACCCGCACCCAGCTCGAGACCCTCCAGTCCCAGGCCAAGGAGCTGGTCGAGCTCACCCAGCGCGTCGCCGCCGAGACCGCCGAGCCGATCAAGGCCAGCGCCTCGAAGTTCTACAAGCCCGCCGCCTGATCTGGCCGGCCGGTTTGAATTGAGAAACTCGGGCCGAAAGGCCCGGGTTTTTCTTTGGAAATAACGTCGCTTAGGGGACGATTTGGGGGTCTTGCGGCCTTGCCAAAAACGCCCGTTGCACCTAGTTTCCGCCCCGTCCAGCCCCCTCGGTGACCGGCCCTTTTCAGGGCGTCCCAAGGCGCGGCTCGCCAGGATGCAGTTGTAGCTCAGTTGGTTAGAGCGCCTGTCTGTGGAACAGGAGGTCGGTGGTTCGAGCCCACCCAACTGTACCAGCGATTTGGATGATCGAAATTCAGATTCATCGCGACCACTTTCGGGCGCATCGTCCGCATTGGTCTTGCCGGTGCGAAGGCCTTTCCAAGCATTTTACGAGAGACTGCAAATCGTTGCGACGCGGTCCATTGGGCAACGACGTCCGGTGTGCGCGTAAGCGCGAGCCATTCTTGCCCTGTCAAAAATTTTTACAGAAGTTCTTGCCACTACATGATGACCATGTCAGCCTTGTGACTACCACATGGTGAGTCGTCATGGTCAACGCGGTTATCCCACTGGGACGCAAGTGCCGAGAGATTCGCAGCCGCTACGGCGTGAAGCTGCATGACCAAGCCCGGAATACCAGATGGTCGCCGTCATACATTTCGCTGATTGAGCGGGGGCAACGGCCAATTCCCGATGGCTTTGTTGAGGCCTTTGCAAGCTGGCTTGGTCTGTCATCGCAGGAGGCGGCCGAGCTTCAAGAGGCTGCTCATCAGAGTGCCGGCCGTCAGACTGCAAGGACGAAAAGCTTCCGCCTGCAGCTTGCCGGCGAAATCGCAGCGTCAGTCTATTCCATGCCAGTTGCGCAATTGGAAAGCTTGCGGACATTGATCGCACAGCCTTCCAAGCCGTCATACACGGAGGACGAGATTTGCGAGCGAGCTGCTTTGTTTCGTGCGGCCTTCAATCCTCACGGAAAGGTCGAGATCGATATCGTCGAGATAGTTGAGACCTTTCTCGCACTCGTCGATCCCGAGTCCTCGCTCGTCGTGGAACCCGATACGAGTTTCCGTGGACAAATGGAAACGTACTCCGATCAGCGGAACGCAAAGTCGAGGACTATCGTCACTTCTGAACGAATGTATTCGACAGCAAATCGGGGTAATACCAGCAGTCGATATGCCTTGTTGCACGAATTCGCACACTGGGTACTTCATCGCGACGAGACACATGCGTTTTTTCGGCTTGCTAAAGCAGGGCGAGCGCTTGGACGGCATACAGCGCGAGAGTATGAAGCGGATCGTTTTGCTCGCGAGTTCGTTTTTCCGGCAAATGTCGTCCTGCAATTTGCGAAGTCGGATGATCTCGCACGAGCATCGTTGATGCCGGCCAATGTTGCAGCCAAGCGGTTCAGAGAGATATCGAGCGGTTCAAGCGAAAAGACCATCGGTAGTAGCGGAGTGGCGAGCGGTGCCACCCAATCGGTTGGTGCAGCTAACAGCCCGAAGATCGTTCCCGGCTTGATTGAGCCCAAAAAGGACGTGGTGCCGTCCGCGAGGGTATTGGTGTTCCCAAGTTTGGCAAATCAGCCGCCGAAACCCAAGTTTCTCAAAAATCGTAGACCGACGCACAATGGTGATGATCTTTTCACACTTGCCATCAAACGGGATGCGGCCGAAGCGGAGCGTCAGGCGCGGGAGTTGGAAGCAAGACAGAAACAGAGCGCGGTCGACATAGAAAGGCGACGCGAAACATCCCCTCTGTCGGTATTGCGATCAACGGCCTTTTTTCGCGAACACGGTTGGCGGTGTTAGTCCCTTACTAGGGGCACGACCACGACGCTGGTCTTGTTTCGCGTGGGAGTTACCGCGACAGTCCAGCATTGTCACCTTGATTGGGACGCCAGAAATCCCATCGCAGAACACAGATTTTTATCCTTCCAACTACTTCTCCTCGATCGGGTGAAGGTTGGTGGAACGAACAAAAGCGGCATTGGCACGAATTCGCCGATGCGGTTCGATCACAAGTCCCCGTGGGCCTTTCGCCTTTCACGACTGCGAACAAATAGTTGGAATTATGGTGACAGTCGCTTGTGGTTCTAGATCCGTTCAACGGCGCCCATCGCAGTTGCTACTTCCCGGAGACGGCCTAAAAGCTCTTCAGCCGTCGTTTCTTTGAATGTCTCAACGCCGTTCCATTCCAACGGCTGATATAGAAATCCAAGTTTCGGTTGCTCGAGATACGCTGCAACGACTGGTGCACCTCTCCAAAAATTCGCTAGGATTTGGTAGGTATAGTGGTTTATTCCAGTTTGCTGTTCGGCTTGCTGTTCCTCGCACATAGCTTCGTCGAATTTCATGTCCTGGAGCAACGTCGCTCCTAGTACATGTTGGTAAGTATGCCCGAACGGCGACGCGAGAACCGTAATCATAAAGCCGCCTACACGACGACTCAAGAAAAGGGCCGGCTGCATCGCAATTTGGTTGATTGCATGAGTGAACCGGAGCTCTTCAGGTGTAATGAATGGGATGGTGATGCCGTGCGCGAGAGTTGTCGGGGTATCAGCCTCAATGTTCTCAATTGCGGTAACAATGTCGGGCTGACCTATCCATAGACGGTCGTCGTTCTCTGTGATCAAGCCGTCTTTCCAAATCTTGAACATGCCGACTCTGCTGCGGTGGGAGGCGACGAGAAACTCTGTTCGAAATTCTTCGCCCCTGGTTGCGCTCTCATTGCTGGCGTTTCTCAAGGGCCTGATCACGTCTTCGATGCGACGGCCGTCACGCGCAATTTCGGCCGCTTCCTGGATGGCGGGCAACGCATGTCCCACCGTCCCTGCATAAGCGACCGAGACATCTTCGCATAGGACAATAGCCTTCGCTCTCCCAGGAATCAGGTTGCGCTTTGCTGCAGCTTCATCGTGGATCATTGTGTCCGTAGCGATAAGCATGCGGTCACCAAAACGACGCGCCAATCCAACGGTCATCTTCAATCCTCTTTTCAGTTGCAAAAAATGATAGAGTATAAAGGCAACACTGCTCAAAGCCAATTTATGCCCCGTCACCGTAGCTCCTCGGTTCGCAATGCGCCATCGGTAGCGAACCAAAGGCGTTCAAGGACCAGCAAACCAGGCAAAAACCATCGTGACCTTCTTCGAGCGTCTCAAGACAGAAGCATCCGTTGAGTGGCGGGCTTACACCGAGCATCCCTTCACGAACGGATTGGCGGACGGCTCGCTCTCTGAAGCTGCGTTTCGTCACTACCTCGTTCAGGATTACCTGTTCCTCATCGAGTTTGCGCGCGCCTACGCGCTCGCGGTCTACAAGTCGCCGCGGCTTGCCGACATGCGTGAAGCGGCGGCCGGCCTGTCGGCCATCCTCGATGTCGAGATGAACCTGCATGTGAAGCTCTGTGCCGAATGGGGCCTATCCCCGGCCGATCTTGAACAGGCCCCTCCGGCGGCCGAGATGCTGGCCTATACACGCTACGTGCTCGACGCTGGAATGCGCGGCGATCTGCTGGCACTCAAGGTGGCGCTTGCCCCCTGCGTGATCGGGTACGCCGAGATCGCAACGCGGCTCGCCTCGCGACCCCATGCGGACGCTGCGACGAACGCCTATCGCGTCTGGATCGCGGAGTACGCCGGCGTGCCGTACCAGGAGGTCGCTGCCAAAGCCCGTGCGCACCTCGACCATCTCGCCGATCTCTACGCCACGCCGGCCCGCGAGGCCGAGCTGACTGCGATCTTCAAGGAAGCCACCCGGCTCGAGGCAGACTTCTGGGAGATGGCCTGGCGCGAGGGCCAGCGTGTTGCCGAGTTACGGTGACAGTGCGCGAAACTCCTACGGAGCTGCATCCCGCCTCACGCAATCATCGCCTTGATCTGCGCCGTGTCCGCAAACTCGATCAGCTCGGCGATCTTGCCATCCTGAAATCTGAACAGGTCCAGGATCTCGGTGCTGAAAGTCTTTCCGCTCGGATTGTATCGAACGAGAACCCGGGAATGGACTGCAACGCGATCCCCGTCGACCAGCTCAGCCAGGATCTCGCGGCTTTCGAAGCCGAAGGTGGCAGTGAACTGAGTGAAAGCCCCGCGCAGGGTCGGGTGCCCCTCCATGCGTCCCGTCAGTTCGAGCGCACCCTTGTCGCCCATCAAGGTGAAGTGGCCGTCGGGATGAAAAGCCGCCACCAGGCCTTCGACGTCGCCGTCGCCGCGCGCGGCGTAGGCGGTCCTGATCAATGCGAGCATGTCTTCGCGCTGTGCCATGTCACCCTCCCTGCAACACGTATCAGGGCAGCCTAGCGACCTTCGCGTGTAAAGGCAAAATCTTCGAGACGATGCTGCGCGTGCTCAGCGCGCCACCACCCACACCACCACCGGCAGCGTCGCCGCCGCCAGCAGCGTGCCCAGCGCCACCGCCCCCGACACCGGGTTCACCAGCCGCTGATACTGCACCGCGAAGATGTACGCATTCGCGCCGGTCGGCATTGCCGCGAACAGCACGACGACACCGGCGGCCAGCGGCGGCAGGTCGAGCAGCTTTGCCAGCACGAACGCGGCCGCCGGCATCGCCGCCAGCTTGAGCGCGCACATCACCAAGATGCTCAGCTTCTCGCCCTTCACCTCGAAGCGGAACAGGTTGATGCCGAGGGCGATCAGCGCCGTCGGCGAGCCCGCCTGCGCGAGCAGCTCGATGGTGCGGTCGACGACCGGGGTGAGGCCGAGGCTGGTAAAACGCCAGACCACGCCAAAGCCGATCGCCAGCATCAGCGGGTTGCGGGCGAGGTCCGTGAGCACCGGCCAGATCACCGACAGGGCCGAGCCGGTCCGCTTGCGGTTGACCAGCTCCATCTGCAGGATGCCGCAGAGCCAGAGCAGCGGCGTGTTCACCGACAGGATCAGTGCCATCGGTCCGGCGGCCTCATTACCCAGCGCCGAGAGCGTCAGGGGAATGCCGAGCATCACGATGTTGCCGTAGACCGAGCCGATCGCGAACACGACGCCGTCCTCGCGATCTTCCCGCCGCGCGCGGAGCAGCGCGGAGATCGCGAGCGCCGCGATCCAGGTGAGCGCGAGCGCGCCGTAATAGGCGCCCCACATCCTGTAGGGGCTGACATCGGGGAATTCCGACACGACGATGGTGCGGAACAGCAGCGCTGGGATCGCGATGCTGAAGGCGAATTCGCTGATGCCCTTGTGCGCGGCCTCGGAGACGAAGCGAAACAGCACCGCGGCATAGCCGGCCGCGATCAGCGCGAACACCGGCGCGACGATCAAGAGCGTAGCCATGCGCCGCTACGACCCCAGCTCGATGATCCCGCGCGCGATCCGCCCATTGGCATAGTCGATCATCTTGCCTTCCAGCGTCACCGCCCCTGATGACGGGAGCAGTGCTTGATGACGGTGATAGTCCACAAAAACTCCCGCACCGCACGTTAGCCGCAAGGCTGACCAAAGACAATTTGTGCACCGCCCCCGTAACCGATCTCTCACGTGGAAATCCGGTAGAAGTCCCGGGAAAGCGGCCGGACGGCAATTGCTTGAAGGCAATCTCGTGTAACCTGAATGCATTCTCTGATCGATTTGGATCCCATGCCCCTTGCCGCCGACCGTCTCCTCGCTGCCGTCGAAGCGATCTACGATACAGCAGCGAGCCCATCACTCTGGCCATCCGCTCTTGGCAAGATCGCAGGCTGCTTCGATGACGCCGGCGCGATCCTGCAATGGCGAAGGGACGACGGGGCCTTCGGAGCCATCGCCTCCGAGAGTCTCGCGCCGGCGCTCACCGACTATGGGACGCGTTGGGCGCAGCACGATTTCAAGGCCGAACGTTGCATCTCGGCCGGCCTTTACGTCAGCGGCGAGCCCTTTACCGATCGACACATCGGCCCGATCGACGACGCCTACCTCAACCATCCGTTCAGCAGGGAATTCCTTGCAAGGCACGGTTTGGGCTGGTTCGGATCGATCGGGGTGTCACCCGACCCCCGGATCATCGTGGCTCTCAGCGTGCAGCGAGCCTTCGCCAGGCCGCAGTTCTCCGACGCCGAGCTGGACCTGATAGCGACGCTCGGGCGCCATGCCGAGAAATCGTTGCGGCTGTCGATCAGGCTGCTTGATACCGAACTGGCCAATCTGGGCCTCGGCGACGCCCTCGCGCGGATCGGCATCGGCGTGTTCGCGCTGGACTCGTCGGCGCGTGTGCTGTTCGCCAATCCGGTGGGGGAGAGCCTTCTCGGCGAGGTGTTCGACCTCGTGAACGATCGTCTGCGTGTTCGCATGGTGGCGAGCCGGGCGCCGTTCGAGGCCGCCATGACGCAAACGCTTCGCGCCGAGGCGCGCGATCTGCTGGCCGAGCCGAGACCCATTCTCGTCGAGTCGAGCGCAACAGGCAGGCGTTTCGTCATCTACCTGCTCCCGATCACCGCCGGCGCAATTTCAGACGGCCATTTTCTGACCCGCACGCGAGCAATCGTGCTCGCGATCGAGCAGAAATCTGCCGAGCCTCCGGATCCCGCCATCGTGCGGGACATCCTGGGCTTGACGCTCGGGGAGGCCAGGATCGCCTCGCTGGTGGGCTCGGGCGTTCCGCCGAAACAAGCTGCGGGCCGGCTCGGGATTGCCGAAGACACGGCGCGCAATGTGCTGAAGCGCGTATTTCAGAAGCTCGGCATATCCAGGCAAAGCGAGCTCGCGGCGCTGCTCGGCCGGCTCGTGTTGCGAGGGCCTTGAATCACCGGCCTTTGAAGGATCAGCGTCGGGAGCGGCTCGTAAGCGCCGCTACGACCCCAGGGCGATGATCCGGCGCGCCATCCGCACATTGGCGTAGTCGATCATCTTGCCGTCGAGAGTCACCGCGCCCTGGCCTTGCGCCTCCGCCTGCTCCATCGCTTCGACGATCCGCCGCGCCTGGGCCAGCTCCTGCTCCGACGGCATGAACGCGCGCAGCGTCGGTTCGATCTGGTCGGGGTGGATGACCTGCTTGCCGTCAAAACCCATCGCCGCGGCCTTTTGCGCAGCGCTTTCGGTGAGCCTGGCATCGCGGAACGCGCCGCAGGGGCCGTCGATGGCGTGAAGGCCGCACGCGCGGGCGGCGACCAGAAGGCGCATCATCGGGTAGGCAAACAGGTCGAGCGGGGCAGAGGCATAGCCGCTTTGCGCCGATCCGACATGGCGGTAGCCATCCGGCGACACGCCGATGTCGGAGGAGCGGGCGCCGATCGAAGCCGCGAAATCGCCGACGCCGAGATGCAGCGCGGCGACGCTGTCGTGGCACGCGGCGAGCGCATCGACATTGACGAGGCCGAGCGCCGTCTCGATCAGCAATTCCAGCGCGACCGGCGAAGCGCGATCCGGCGCGGCGGCGCGCAGCTGATCGGCGATCGCAACGATGTCGCCGGCGCGCTCCGCCTTCGGCACGATCACCGCATCCAGCCGGGGAAGCGCCGCCAACGCGCGGATTTCCTGCGCGATGAAGCGGCTGTCGACGGCGTTGACCCGCACCGTGACGCGCTTGGTGCCCCAGTCGAGCGAGGAGAGGGAGCGGACGGCTTCCTCCAGCGCAAAGCTCTTCTCCCATGGCGGCACCGCGTCCTCGAGATCCATGAAGACCGCGTCCGCAGCCGAGGCCGCTGCCTTGGCGACAAGACGGGAGCGATGCGCGGGGACGGCGAGGTAGGCCCGTGTTGGCCGTTGTGCCATCGTCAAATGTCCTTCGCCAGACCAAGCTCGCTGAGGATGGCTTGATTGTGCTGTCCCACATCCGGCACCGGATCCATCCGCGGCTCGACGCCTGGAATGGTGAGCGCGGGCAGGAAGCTCATCACCGGCCCGCATGGCGAGCCGACGCTTTGCACGCGGCTGCGTGTGTGGAGCTGCTCATGCGCGAGGAAAGCCTCGACCGAATTCAGATGCGCGTTGGCGATCGCGGCCTCATCCAGCAGGCGCAGCACCTCCTCGCTGGTCATGGCGGCAAAGCGCTGCTCGATATGCGCCTGCAGATCGTCGCGGTTCTGCATGCGCAGCGGATTGGTGCGGAAGCGCAGGTCGTCGGCGAAGCCGGCGTCGCCGAGCACGATGCGGCACAGCGATCGCCATTCCCGGTCGTTCTGGATGCCGAAGAAGATGGTGTTGCCGTCGCCCACCCGGAACGGGCCGTAGGGCGCGATCGTCGCATGCTTCGCGCCGGTTCGCGGCAACGGCCGGCCGGTGCTCTGGGTGTAGAAGGCGGGATAGCTCATCCAGTCCGTGATGGAGTCGAACAACGAGGCCTGGAAGGCGGTGCCCTTGCCGGTCCGCTCGCGGCGATACAGCGCCATCAGCACGCCGTTGAGGATGTACATGCCGGTGGCGATGTCGACCACCGACAGCCCGACCTTGGCCGGCTCCGCCTCGGTGCCGTTGATGGCGAGAACCCCGGCCTCGCACTGGACCAGCAGATCATAGGCCTTCTTGTCGCTGTAGGGGCCGCCAGTGCCATAGCCCGAGACGTCGCAGGCGATGATGCGCGGATGTTTGCGCAAGAGCGATTCTGCATCGAGGCCGAGCCGCTCGGCAGCGCCGGGCGCGAGATTCTGGATGAACACGTCGGCCTGCGGCAGCAAGGCGTCGAGCACCTTGCGGCCGTCCTCGTTCTTGATGTCGATGGCGAGGCTTTCCTTGGAGCGGTTGGTCCAGACGAACTGGCTCGACATGCCGTTCATCACGTGGTCGTAGTCCCGGCAGAAATCCCCAGTGCCCGGCCGCTCGATCTTGATCACCCGCGCGCCCCAGTCCGCCAGGTGCCGGCTGGCCAGTGGCGCTGCGATCGCCTGCTCGAGCGAGACCACCGTGACGCCGGACAGCGGCAGATCCGCTTCATTCCCCGTCATGCGATCGTTCTCCTCATGTGCGCTTTTCGACCAGCGCAGGAGACCAGCCGACCACCCACGCGCATCTTCTTGATGCTGACATGATGCCCCTGTTTTGCCCGACAAGTCAAACGTGGTTTCGTTAAATCCTAAGGCGTGAAAATGCGTAACGATTGCCGCGACTTGGCTACTGTGCATGGGGTTGTTTTCGCGTTTTTTGTTTGAGGGGTCTGTGGCTCCCTGTCATTCCCCGCGTCCCCATGTGGTCGTGGAGAGCTCCGCGTCTCAAACGCTTTCCGGATGACCGCGGGTCGCCCGGCGACAGCGAGGCGGAAGTCTGACCGCTCTGTTGCCAAGACCGCACAGGTCCGACCTTTCGCATCCCCCCTCGGTTGCCAACGAACCGTCGTTCACCCACTATTCCCTCCGACTCGACATGTTGGGGGGATCGATGCCGGCGTTTCGCTTCAAGACATCCTTGGCTGCTGCAACCCTCGGGATGGCCCTGGCCGTGCTCATCCAGCCCGGTGCGGGCTTCGCCTATACCCCGGAGGAGCAGCAGGCCTGCACGCCGGATGCGATGCGGCTGTGCGGCGAGTTCGTTCCGAACGTCGATGCCATCACCGCCTGCATGATCAAGAAGAAGGCGCAGCTCTCGCCGCAATGCCGGGTGTTCTTCCGGCCCGGACCCGAGCCGGGCGAGGCCCGCGCCGGCAAGCCGACCAACATCGCGCCCAAAACCGCGAAGAAGAGCACCAAGCCGGCGGCGAAGAAGAAAAAGACCAGCGACAGCTGAGCGCGGGACAGCCGCGTTCCTTGTCTGAAACCTTCGTCATGCCCGGCATCAGCTCCGCGCCAGCGAGCGGACTCCTTTTGTTCGCGCAGGCCGCGCTGATGCCTGCGGCAATTACGAACCCGCGATGGAAAAGAGCCGGATAAGGGTTTGCGCGGGAGGGTTGCATTCCGCCTGGTCCCGCTCGGCTGCTCAAAGAACGCACAGATGCTCGCGCGGGCGGCGTTTCGCTGCAGTTGGTCTCTCGTCCTGCGACGCAGTGTGACTCAAAAGCCAACACGCCTTGTTATTTCGTGGCCGTAACGCAACCCCCGATAAATTTTTCTTTCACGAATCAGCGCGGTGATTCATTTTCGCGGCCTGGGGTCAATCTGGAGGCCGAAGGTATGAACGTTATTGTTTTTGCATCGCGTAAAGGCGGCTCGGGCAAGAGTACCCTAGCCGCGCATCTCGCCGCGCAGATCAAGGCGAGCAAGCAGGTCATGCTCGTGGACGCGGACCCGCAGGGCTCGCTCACGCTGTGGCACAAGCTGCGTGGCACCAACGAACCGCCGATCAAGGCGGCCGTGAACTCCGTCAGCGGCATCGTCTCCGCTGCCAGGCGCGACGGTTATGAATGGGTGTTGATCGACACGCCGCCGAACCTCTCGGCCGTGGTCGACGACGCGATCAAAAATGCGACGATGGTGGTCATTCCGGCGCGTCCCGGCGTGTTCGACGTCAACGCGGTGCAGGAAACCATCCAGATGTGCCGCGCCGCGCGCAAGCCCTATGCGGTCGTGCTCAACGGTGCACCGGCCAAGCGCGACGAAGCCGAAAGCCCGATCGTCACCATCGCCCGCGAAGCGCTGGCCAAATTCCGGGCTCCGGTGTGGGGCGGCCAGATCACCAACCGTTCGGACCTGCTGATGGCGCTGAGCCACGGCGAGGGCGCGCGGGAATATCAGGCCGAGAGCCGTGCGGCTCAGGAAATCGCAAGGCTGTGGGCGGCGATCGAGCGTTCAGTCAAGGCCATTCGCGGCACGGCGTCGGCGTCCGGCGCAATGCACAAGCAGGCTGCTTAATTCTTTAAATCATTCCCCGGACGAAAAACGCGCGGGAACGTCCGCGCGTTTTGCGTTTTCGGAAACTGCTTGAAGCGGCTACGCCACCATCAGCATGTAGAACACGATGACCGGCGACATGGTCAGGATCACCGACCAGATGCCGGCGGCCCAGAGAATGTCCTCGGTGGTAAAGCTCTGCTCGGTGGACAGCTTCTCCTGTCCGGCGCCGAAATACGACGCCATCTCATTATGACTATTCATAAACGCCCCCGCGATTTCTTCGCTTATGGGCGTGAACGATACGCGGGATGTTTTAAGATTCCGGCTTGCAAACCGCTGCGCATTTTGAGCGCATTTGTGACGGCCGCTTAACCATCCGCGCGACGTGCCGCCTTCAGGCGAGCCAGATCCGATACAGCAGCACCGGCATCAGGCCGAGCATCACTGCCCAGAACCCGAACGACGAAACGACGAGAATTCCCTGCAAAAGATCGGCCGGCGCGTATTGGCTCGCGGCCGTAGGCCGGGTGCGATGTCCCATGGTCATTCCCCCTCTGGAAGTTCCTGGAGAGCAACGATAGGGACGGATGGGTAAACGAGCGGTGGATGCGCCATGCGGCGGGCGCGAAGGCCGTTGGGGTGATGTTAACCACGGGCGGCGCTCTTACCCTCCCCTGGAGGGGCCCTCCAGGGGAGGGTAAACGATACTACGCCGCGACCTTCGTCCGTCGCTCGATCTCGCGATCGATCGCGGCGGCGAGCTCGCTGCTCACTTCCACCATCGGCAGGCGTACTTCGGGGCTGTCGATCAGGCCGCACCGCCACAGCCAATACTTTGCCGGCGCCGGGCTCGGCTCGGTGAACAGCAGCTGCGTCAGATCGGCGACCTCGTGCCAGCGCGCCAGAGCCGCGTCGTGGTTGCCGCGCTTCGCTTCCGCATACACCGCCGCAAAGGTCGCGGTCTCGACATGGGCGGACAGCACGATGCCGCCGTCGGCGCCGTCGACGAGCGCCTCGAAATAGTTGGCGTCCTCGCCGGTGAGCACACGAAAATCCTTCGGACGGTCGCGCAGCAGCGCGATCGATTGCTCGCGGCTCGCGCCGCAATCCTTCAAGCCTACGATGTTCGGATGCTCGGCGAGCCGCAGCATGGTCTGGTTGGTGATGTTCACCGAGGTGCGATAGGGAATGTTGTAGAGCGCAATCGGCCAGGCGGCGTGATCGGCGAGCGTCTCGAAATGCGCCAAGAGGCCGCGCTGCGAGGGGCGCACATAGTAAGGGCTTGCGATCAGATAACCGTCGATCGGCCAGTCCGCGGTCTCGTCGAGACGGTCCTTCAGCCGCGCGGTGTCCGCGCCTGACAGTCCGAGGCAGATCGGCAAGGTGCGCCGGCCCGCCGCCATCTCGTCGCGCACGATGGCGACGAGACGTTCGAGTTCGGCCTCGCGCAACGTCATGCCTTCACCGGAGGTCGCCCCCAGGATGAAGCCGTCGATGCCTTGCGCGCTGTAATGTCGCGTCAGCCGCCGCAGCGATCGCTCGTCGAGCGCGCCGCCCTGAAACGGCGTCACCAGCGGCAGCCACAGCCCGTGCAAATGATCTTCAAGTCCGGTCATGTTTCCATCTCCTTCTCGGGAAACCTGAGACGGAGGGCACATGAAAAAACCCCGTCCAGGCGGCGGGGTTTTCGGGATTGCAGCGATGACGAAGCCGGTCTAGCGCGCGCAAAACTCCGAGGTCCCCAAATGGGGGCCTTTTTTCGAGGCGATCGCCTTCGACGAGATTGCGCACGACTTCGTGATCATCTGCAAATGATGCGGGGTATGCCTGGAACTGTCAATACACGCGGAAGGCGAAAGCCGATTTGACCGAAAAAAAGCCGGGCTCGAATGAGCCCGGCTTAAGGTATTGGCCACGTGAGGCCGACACAATCACCTTCCAAGAGGGATTACTGAACTCCCGCGCCACTGGAGGAGGGGGACAAATGCGCAACGCGAAGGCTCAGCGTGCAAGCAGTATGAGCTTGACGAGCGCCATGCAGCAACAGCCGAGGCCGCATGTCAGTCATGCGGAAATCAGGAAGGCCAGCGCTGCGCCTTGCTCACCACGAAGTCGCGGAACACCTGCACGCGCGCGACCGTCTTCAACTCCTCGGGATAGACAAAGTACGTATCGAGCTGGATCGAATCCGACTCGCCGAACAGCTGCACGAGTTTGCTCTGTTCCTCGACGAGGTAGTCGGGCAGCGCCGCGATGCCGAGGCCCTGCTGACAGGCGCGCACCAGGCCGAGGATGTTGTTGACCCTGAAATAGGCTTCGCGCGGACCCGAGCCGTTGCGGCCCGCTTCGACCAGCCAGTTGCGGTTCTGCAAATGCGGCGCGAAGTTGCCGTCCGAGAGCGTGATGATGCGGTGGGAGTCGAGCTCCTCCAGCGTGCGCGGCGTGCCGAAGCGCTTGATGTATTCCGGCGAGCAGTAGGCGTGGAATCCCATCGCGAACAGCTTGCGCTGGATGAGATCCGGCTGCGTGGGCTTGCGGGTGCGGATCGCGACGTCGGCCTCGCGCATCGACAGGTCGAGCTCCTCGTCGGTGACGATCAGCGAGATCCGGATTTCCGGATAGAGCGCGGTGAACTCGCCGAGCCGCGGGATCAGCCAGTTGATGCCGACGCCGGGGGTGGTGGTGATCTTGAGGTCGCCGCTCGGCCGCTCGCGGCTGTCGGTCAGCTTGGCGCGCGCCGCCTGGAGCTGCATGAACACGTCATGCGCGGTGCGGAACAGCAAATCGCCCTGCTCTGTGAGGATCAGGCCGCGGGCATGGCGGTGGAACAGCGAGACCGAAAGCTCCTGCTCCAGCGCCGAGACCTGGCGCGACACCGCCGATTGCGACAGGCCGAGCTGCTCGCCCGCATGCGTGAAGCTGCCAGCTTCCGCCGCTGCGTGAAACACCTTCAGCTTGTCCCAGTCCATATCTGTAAATCCGTCGCGTGTTCGGGGCATGATCTTTATTCCGCTGCCGCGCGCTCGCTGGCGCGCAGGGCCAAGAAACGTTCGGCTTCGAGAGCTGCCATGCAGCCGAGGCCGGCGGCCGTGACGGCCTGGCGATAGGTTTCGTCGGCGACGTCGCCGGCGGCGAACAAGCCGGGCACCGATGTCGCGGTCGAGTTCGGGGCGACCTCGACATAGCCCGACGGTTTGAGCTTGATCTGGTCTTTCACGAGCTCGGTCGCCGGCGCGTGGCCGATGGCGATGAAGACACCGTCGGTCTTCACGTCCGTCAGCGCGCCGGACTTGACGTTCTTCAGGCGCACATGGGTGACCTTGTTCGGGTTCTCGGTGCCGCAGATCTCGTCGACGGCGCTGTCCCAGATCACCTTGATCTTGGGGTGCTTGAACAGACGTTCCTGCAGGATGCGCTCGGCGCGGAAGTGGTCGCGGCGATGCACGATGGTGACCTGCGAGGCATGGTTGGTGAGGTACAGAGCTTCCTCGACCGCGGTATTGCCGCCGCCGACCACCACGACCTCCTTGTTGCGGTAGAAGAAGCCGTCGCAGGTGGCGCATGCCGACACGCCGCCGCCCTGGAACTTTACTTCGGACGGCAACCCGAGCCAGCGCGCTTGCGCGCCGGTGGCGAGGATCACGGCGTCGGCGAGATAGACGTCGCCGGAGTCGCAGGTGAGGCGGAACGGCCGCTGCGAGCTGTCGAGCTTGATCACAAGGTCGGAGACGATCTTGGTGCCGACATGGACCGCCTGCTTCTCCATCTGCTCCATCAGCCAGGGGCCCTGGATCACGTCGGCGAAGCCCGGATAGTTCTCGACGTCGGTGGTGATGATGAGCTGGCCACCCGGCTGGATGCCCTGAATCAGGATCGGCTCGAGCATCGCGCGCGCGGCGTAGATCGCCGCCGTGTAGCCGGCGGGGCCGGAGCCGATAATGACGACCTTTGCATGGACAGGGGCGGACATATTGACGGACGCCTTTCACGGGGGATTCACAGCGCGGGAGCGGAACGTGCCGGGAGGCCTCGCGGAGGCGCTGAAATATCAGAGCTAATCTAAGCCTTCTGGTGAGCTATGCAAGAATTGCATTGCCTATCGGCGGATTTTTCCAACAAGGAACAAAAGTCGATTGCGGTGCACGCGCAATAAAATTGCGCTAGCCGCGCGGACTGGGCTATGAGGATTGCGGCAAACCCACCAATACAGCCGCAAAGGCCAGGAGTTCCAATCAAGTGTCGCGGAACCTAGACGACATCGACCTGAAAATTCTCTCCGAGATTCAGGCTGACGGTCGAATCACGAATGTCGAGCTGGCCAAGCGGGTCGGCATCTCGCCGCCGCCCTGCCTGCGCCGCGTCCGGGCGCTGGAGGAGGAGGGCTATATCCACGGCTATCGCGGCCTGCTGGACGCCCGCAAGCTCGGCTTCGACGTCACCGTATTTGCCGCCGTGCACCTGTCCAGCCAGGCCGAGGCGGACTTACGCGCCTTCGAGGAGTTCGTCCGCGCCGAGCCCCTGGTGCGGGAGTGCTGGATGCTGTCGGGCGAGGTCGATTTCATCCTCAAATGCGTCGCCCCCGACATGGCGACCTTCCAGGATTTCGTCACGCATCTGACCGCCGCGCCCCACGTGCGCAATGTGCGGACATCGCTGGTGCTGCATAATTCGAAATACGAGGCGGCGGTGCCGCTGGACGTGAAGGGGAGGCGGTAGCCGCTCCAAGGTCCTGCCAGTCCCGTCATCCTGATTGAGGTGCGGGCTGCGCTCGCAACGACCAGCGGTGAGAGAGCGTGCTCCACCCACACAAGCAACACGCCGAAACAAAAAGGCCGCGCGATGCGCGGCCTTTTGAAACGTCTCAGCGCGGGCGGCAAATTCTTACCGCCATTCCACCTTGGTAATTTCATACGCCTTGGCGCCGCCGGGTGCGTTGACCTCGACGGTCGAACCCTTCTTCTTGCCGATCAGCGCGCGGGCGAGCGGCGAGGTGATGGAGATGCGGCCCTTCTTGGCGTCGGCCTCGACCTCGCCGACGATCTGCCACACCGTCTTCTTCTCGGTGTCCTCGTCGACCAAGGTCACGGTGGCGCCGAACTTGATGGTATCGCCGGACAGTTTCGAGATGTCGATGATGTCGGCGCGCGCGAGCTTGTCCTCGAGCTCGGCGATGCGGCCTTCATTGTGGGACTGCTCTTCCTTCGCGGCATGATATTCCGCGTTCTCCGACAGGTCTCCGTGCGAGCGCGCCTCCGCGATGTGCTCGATGATGCGCGGACGGTCCTCGGACTGGCGCTTCTTCAATTCTTCCCCGAGCGCGGCAAAGCCGCCCGCTGTCATCGGAACCTTTTCCATCTCTTCTCTCGTCCTTCGGCTCCGCGTCCCCACAACAGCGGGCGCGGCAACCTTGATTCGTCGGTATTCCCGGCCCTGAACACGCGGCCACCGGAACGTTATGTGGGCTGGCGCCGGAACAGAACAACCACCATGGCCGGACAGTTCCTCCGGCCATTGTGGCTTCATTGCCAATCACTTAACGGATGGCTTAACCCTTAAGGCTCGGCCGCCCGCTCGCGATCAGGTTTCCGAAAAGTAGCTCTGCAGGGTACGAACCTCAAGGTCCCCGCCGAGATAGGCGCGGATGCCCTGCGCGGCCGCCACGGCCCCGGAAAGAGTGGTGTAATACGGCACTTTATGCAAGAGGGCCGCGCGCCGCAGCGAACGGCTGTCGGCGAGCGCCTGCGGGCCTTCGGTGGTGTTGAAGACGAGCTGGACGTCGCCATTGGTAATGGCGTCGACGATGTGCGGCCGGCCCTCCAGCACCTTGTTCACCTTCTCGGTCGGGATGCCCTGGTCGGTCAGGAAGCGCTGGGTGCCCGAGGTCGCCAGCACCTTGAAGCCGAGCGAATGCAGTTCGCGGACCGCCTCGGCGATGCGCGTCTTGTCGCTCTCGCGCACCGAGACGAAGACCGTGCCCTTGCGCGGTACTCGCGTGCCGCCGCCGAGCTGGCTCTTGGCGAAGGCGACCTCGAAATTGCGGTCGATGCCCATGACCTCGCCGGTCGAGCGCATCTCGGGGCCGAGCACCGTGTCGACGCCGGGGAAGCGCGCGAACGGGAATACCGATTCCTTGACGCCGACGTGCTTGAGCTTTGCCTTCTTCAGCTTGAAATCGGCGAGCTTCTCGCCCGCCATGATGCGCGCCGCGATCTTCGCGACCGGCGTGCCGACGACCTTGGCAACGAAGGGCACGGTGCGCGAGGCGCGCGGATTGACCTCGAGCACGTAGATCTCGCCGTCCTTGATGGCGTATTGCACGTTCATCAGGCCGACGACGTCGAGGCCGAGCGCGAGCTCGCGGGTCTGCCGCTCCAGCTCCTCGATCATCTCAGGCTCGAGCGAATGCGCCGGTAGCGAGCAGGCGCTGTCGCCGGAATGGATGCCGGCTTCCTCGATGTGCTCCATGATGCCGACGATGAAGGTGTCCTTGCCGTCGCAGAGGCAGTCGACGTCGATCTCGATTGCGTCCGAGAGATAGCGGTCGAACAGCAGCGGGTTCTTGCCGAGCACGGTGTTGATCTGCCCGGTCTTGTCGTTCGGATAGCGTGCCTTGACGTCGGCCGGCACCAGCTCCGGCAGCGTGCCGAGCAGATAATCGTTGAGCTGGTTCTCCTCGCGGATGATCTGCATCGCGCGGCCGCCGAGCACGTAGGACGGGCGCACCACAAGCGGCAGGCCGAGATCGGCGGAGACGAGCCTTGCCTGCTCGACCGAATAGGCGATGCCGTTCTTCGGCTGCTTGAGACGGAGCTTGTCGAGCACGCGCTTGAAGCGGTCGCGGTCTTCGGCAAGGTCGATGGCATCAGGCGAGGTGCCGAGGATCGGCACTTCGGCGGCCTCCAGGGCGCGCGCGAGCTTCAGCGGGGTCTGGCCGCCGAACTGCACGATCACGCCGTGCAGCGTGCCATTCGTGCGCTCCTTGGCGATGATCTCCAGCACGTCCTCGGCAGTGAGCGGCTCGAAATAGAGCCGGTCGGCGGTGTCGTAGTCGGTCGACACCGTCTCCGGGTTGCAGTTGACCATGATGGATTCGTAGCCGGCATCGTGCAGCGCGAAGCAGGCGTGACAGCAGCAATAGTCGAACTCGATGCCCTGGCCGATGCGGTTCGGTCCGCCGCCGAGAATGATGACCTTCTTCTTGTCGGATGGCGTGCTCTCGTCCGCCGGTGCGCCGGCGAACAACGCCTCATAGGTCGAATACATATAGGCGGTCGGCGAGGCGAATTCGGCCGCGCAGGTGTCGATGCGCTTGTACACCGGGCGAACGTCGAGCGCGTGGCGCTTCGCGGTGACCTCGGCTTCCGTCGTCTCGGCAAGCACCGCCAGCCGCGCATCGGAGAAGCCCATGGCCTTGAGCGTGCGCATGCCGAAGGCATTGCCCGGCAGGCCGTTCTTGCGGACCTTCTCCTCCATGTCGACGATGCCGCGCATCTCGCTGAGGAACCACGGGTCGATCTTGCAGGAGTTGAAGATCTCCTCGTTCGACCAGCCGAGCCGCATCGCCTGGGCGACCTGGAGCAGCCGGTTCGGCGTCGGCGTGCCGAGCGCGGCGCGGATCGCATTCTTGTCGTCGTCGCGGCCGAGACCTTCGATCTCGATCTCGTCGAGGCCGGTCAGTCCGGTCTCGAGCCCGCGCAGCGCCTTCTGGAGGCTTTCCTGGAAGGTGCGGCCGATCGCCATGACTTCGCCGACCGACTTCATCGACGTGGTCAGCGTGGTGGAGGCGCCGGGGAATTTCTCGAAGGCGAAGCGCGGCACCTTGGTGACGACATAGTCGATGGTCGGCTCGAACGAGGCCGGCGTGGCGCCGCCGGTGATGTCGTTGGCGATCTCGTCGAGCGTGTAGCCGACCGCGAGCTTGGCTGCGACCTTGGCGATCGGAAAGCCGGTGGCCTTCGAAGCCAGAGCGGAGGAGCGCGACACGCGCGGGTTCATCTCGATAACGACCATGCGGCCGTCCTCGGGATTGACGCCGAACTGCACGTTGGAGCCGCCGGTCTCGACGCCGATCTCGCGCAGCACCGCCAGCGAGGCGTCGCGCATGATCTGGTATTCCTTGTCGGTCAGCGTCAGGGCCGGCGCCACCGTGATGGAATCGCCGGTGTGCACGCCCATCGGATCGAGGTTCTCGATCGAGCAGACGATGATGCAATTGTCCTTCTTGTCGCGCACCACCTCCATCTCGTACTCTTTCCAGCCGAGCACGGATTCTTCGATCAGCACTTCGTTGGTGGGAGACGCGTCTAAGCCGCGCTCGATGATGTCGAGGAACTCTTCCTTGTTGTAGGCGATGCCGCCGCCGGTGCCGCCCATGGTGAAGGAGGGGCGGATGATCGCGGGCAGGCCGATCTCGGACAGCGCCATCATGGCCTGGCCCAGCGCATATTCCTGATAGCGCTTGCGGCGGTCGCTTTCGCCCAGCGTCCACTGCCGATCGTGCTCTTCGAGGGCCGCGCCCGAGAGCTTTTCGCGTTCAGCCTGACGCTTGTCGCGGAAGGACTTCTTCAGGGCGGAGGCATTGGCGAGCCGCGACTTCGGCGTCTCGAGACCGATCTTGGTCATGGCCTCGCGGAACAGCTGGCGATCCTCGGCCTTGTCGATCGCGTCGGCGGTGGCGCCGATCATCTCGACGTCGAACTTCTCCAGCGTGCCCTGCTGGCGCAGCGACAGCGCGCAGTTCAGCGCGGTCTGTCCGCCCATGGTCGGCAGCAGGGCGAAGCCGCCGGGAATGACGTGACGTTCTTTCTCGATGATCTTGGCGACGATCTCGGGCGTGATCGGCTCGATATAGGTCGCATCGGCCAATTCCGGATCGGTCATGATGGTGGCCGGGTTGGAATTGACGAGGACGATGCGATAGCCCTCTTCCTTCAGCGTCTTCACCGCCTGGGTGCCCGAATAGTCGAACTCGCAGGCCTGGCCGATCACGATGGGACCTGCGCCGATGATCAGGATGGTGGTGATGTCTGTACGTTTGGGCATCAACTCTCGCCGGACTGGAATTTGGGCACAAAAAAAGGGCGCGCTCCTGCGCGTCCCTTTGGCCGAGAGCGCGGTGGTCTCCCTCGCGCGCGGGTGGGTCTTAGACCAGATTCCGGGGCGGCGAAACCCCGAAAAACGCCCATCAACCGGCAATTTTGACGGGTTTTGGCCTGGCCTGCCAGCCACGGGCGAGATGCACCAGAAGTGAGGCCGCAACGCTCATTCCACCGATCCAGCCGAGGTCGTTCGGCGAGAGGGTCGCCAGCACCGCCCCGCCCAATGCCCCGCCGATGGCGAAGCCGAGATACATGGCGGAGGCGTTGAGCGAGAGCGCGATCATCGAGGCCTGCGGCTCGATCCGGATGATGCTGGAGACCTGGGCCGGGTAGAATGCCCAGCCCGAGATGCCCCAGAGGAAGATCGTGCCCAGCACCTCATAGTGCGCCTGGCCCGGCATCAGCTTCAGGACCACCGAGTGAAGGATCAGCGCGGCTGCCATGCCGGCGAGGCCGAGGCCCACGGTGGCGAGCGTACCGAGTCGGTCGGCAAGTAAGCCGCCGAACATGTTCCCGATCGCGGCCGCGCCGCCAAACACCAGCAATGCAAGGCTGATTTGCGACGCATCGAAGCCGAGGCCGCGCAGCGGAACCGCGAAATAGGTGAACACGGTGAAGCCGCCGAGCGCCCATAGGATCGTGATCACAAGCGCGACCAGGACATTGCTGTGACGCGCCACCGCCAGCCGTTCGCCGAGCGAGGCCGTGTTGCGCGGCAGGCCGCGGGGCAGGCCGAGCAGCAGACCGGCGAGCGCGACGGTGCCTATCATGGCGACCATCGCAAAGGTCGCGCGCCAGCCGAGGAGGCTGCCGACGAGGTTGCCGAGGGGAACGCCAATGACAGTCGCGACCGTCAGGCCCGACGTGACCAGCGCCACCGCTCGGCCGCGCCGTTCGGGCGAGGCGACCGCCACGGACACCGCGAGCGCCGTCGGCATGCAAAGCCCGGAGCCCAGCGCCATCAGCATCCGCGAAGCCAGCAGCAGGGCGTAGCTGGAAGCCACCATCGCGGCGAGATTTCCGGCGATGAAGGTCGCCAGCGCCAGGGCCAGCACGGTTCGGCGGTCGATATTGTTCAGCGCGACGGCCAGGATCGGCGAGCCCACGGCATAGGTGAGGGCGTAGGCCGTGACCAATTGGCCGGCGGCGGAGACCGAAATCTGCAAATCGGCAGCGATGCCGGGCAAAAGACCCGCGATGACAAAGCCTTCGGTGCCGATCGCAAAGGCCGCCAGGGCCAGCCAGAATACGCTCATTGGACGATATCCCTATGTTCAACGTTTATTGAACTATTGGATATGGTGGTTTGTAAGTCAATTGGTTCAAGAACTATTGAACATTGCGGCCGCTTCGCTATGATTCCCGGGTCATGAGCCGCACACCTCTCCACCCGACCCGCGAGCAAATCGAATTGCCGATGGTGCTGGATTGCCTCAGCGATCCGATCCGGCTCGCCATCGTCTACCAGCTCGCCCAGCAGGAACGTGTCAGCAGCGAGCTCCGCTGCGGCGACTTCAACGGGCTCGCGGGCAAGTCCAACCTCGCCTATCACTTCGCCAAGCTGCGCGAATGCGGCGTGATGCAGACGCGCGTGGCCGGCACCAACCGCTTCATGCGGCTGCGCCGTGAGGATCTGGACGCGCGTTTTCCCGGCCTGCTCGATGCGGTGATCAAGTCCGCGAGCAAGGATGCTGAGCGGCTTCAGCTGATGGCTGAGTGTGAAGTGGTGGAGGCAGGTTGAGGTTTGCGCGGGCAGTCCGTCTACGCTTCCGCTGCGCTCCAGCTACGCCGGACACGCTTCGCCCCTTCGGGTCAAGCGTGGCTGCGCCACGCGTAGCCCGAAGGGGCGAAGCGTGGAGACCCGGCCTGGATTTGAACCAGGATGTAGAGCGTTGCACCGCCCTCGCGTAGACGCTTCCGCCACCGGGCCGCGGCGATCATTACCGATTGCAGTGCGACAAGCTACAACGGCTAATTGTTATGCTTAACGAACCAGAGGCGGCCGCGCGACGAAGGTCATGCGCCAGCGATTATGGCCGATATTGGTGTGGGCGCGCTGGACCGCGAACCCGGCCGCTCTCAGCTTGGCGGTGATCTCCTCCTCGCTGTAGCGCTGGAGCCCGATGCGCGTGCGCAGATGTCGGTAATCGGACAGCGCGGTGCTGATGAGCCCGACCAGCGCGTCCTTCAAGAAACCGTGGCGCAGGCCGAAGCCGAGCAGCGCCATGACGTCCCTGACCATGCCGACATTGGGCTGGAGGATGTCCCCCAGCACCAGCTTGCCGGAGGGCTTCAGGATACGGCGGATGGTGAGGAGCGCGGCGTCGAGCTCCTCCGGCGCCATGTATTGCGCGACCGAGTTCATCACGACGAGGTCGATCGACTGGTCCTGCATCTTGCGGACATCGTCGAGCGAGCGGACGCGGATCTTGGTGTTCGGGGCAAACCGCGCGATCAGCCGGCCGCGCACGCCCGGCGCGGGCTCGGCGAGGATCAGCTTGCCGCAGCTACCAGCCACCTGGCTCGCCGACAGCGCCTCGCCGCAGGCATAGTCCAGCACCGTCGCGTCCGGCGAGGAGATGTAGCCGATGATGTCCCGCGCGATGATCTGGAAGTGCAAGTCGCGATGCAGCTTGCTGACATAGATCGTATGCGTCGAGTCGTAATAATCGATCCAATCGTCCATGGTATTCGAAGGTCCCGGCCAAACGGTTCCCCTCAAGGAACCGGCGCTGCCCGCCTTGCGTTAGGGGTGCGACGGCGCGCCGTCAATGTCCGCGTCCTAACAGGAAGGCTTCCCGTGAGCAAAACCAACAACAAGGTCTCGCCCGATCTCGATACCCCCACCGACCTGTCGCCCGACGGGGTCAAGAAGGTCTCGGAGGCGCTCAACGTACTTCTGGCCGACGCCTTCGCGCTGTATCTGAAGACTAAGAATTTCCACTGGCACATCAGCGGCCGCCACTTCCGCGACTATCATCTGCTGCTCGACGAGCAGTCCGACCAGATCTTCGCCACCACCGACCAGCTCGCCGAGCGCGTCCGCAAGATCGGCGGCACCACGCTGAAGTCGATCGGCCAGGTCGCAAAGCTCCAGACCATCAAGGACAACAACGAGGACTACGTCCCGCCGCGCGAGATGCTGCGCGAACTGATGCAGGACAACAAGCACGTCGCGGCCGCGATGCGCAAAGCGCACGACGTCTGCGACGACGCCGGCGATGTCGCCAGCGCCAGCATTTTGGAAGTGTTCATCGACGAGACCGAGCGCCGGACGTGGTTCCTGTTCGAGGCCACGCGGCAGGAAGGCAGCAACGCGGCGTAGGGCGAACTGCCGTAGGATGGGTTAGTCGCAGGCGTAACCCACCTCTTCTGTTTCGGCGGAGACAGACGTGGTGGATTACGCTTCGCTAATCCACCCTACGCACCTTCGCTTTTGTCTACCGCCACAACCGCATTAACGCCCCATCCTTGCCGGTCACTGGATCGGCCGGCGGCAGCGCGACTTGTGGAATCGTCTTCAGCGCCTTGGCGTGGTTGTCCGGCGTTGCGCGCGTGATCTCCATCTTCGCGCCGCGCGGATAGGCGCCGATCACGCAGAAATCACGGCTCGCCCTGATGCATTGATGTCCGGTGCCGGCCGGCAGGATCGCGACATCACCCGCCTTGATCTCGAGCTCCTGGCCATGGTCGCCGCCGAAGCGGACGCGGGCGCTGCCGCGCGCCACGCCGAGCACCTCATGCACCGTCGCGTGGTAATGCAGATAATCGTAAACACCGTTGCGCCACGTCCCGCCCCAGCCGTTCGCTTCGAACAGGTTCTCGATGGTCTCTTCCGGCTGCTTCGGGTCGAGCTTCACCGCACCCTGGTAGACCAGGAAGGGGCGGATGTTGTTCGGCACGAGCCCATCATCCCTAAACACGATGGTGAGCGGCTCGGCCTTGTCGCGGACGACGGACATGGCGGGCTCCGGCTGCAAAAGACAGCGGGACAACATTCTATCGTGTGGAGGTGTTCCTCAACGGGTCACCTGTCCCGGACGCGCTGCAGCGGGCAACGCTGCGGCGCAGAGCCGGGACCCAGATAGCCGCGAGTGGTAGGCCCCGGTTCAGCGGGGGCATGAGAGCGCGCGTCTTACGCGCTCTTCTTCTGACGCATCAGATCCGCAAAACGCTGGAACAGATAGTGCGAGTCGCGCGGGCCGGGCGATGCTTCCGGGTGGTACTGCACCGAGAACACCGGCTTGCCGTCGAGCTGGATGCCGCAATTGGAGCCGTCGAACAGCGAGATGTGGGTCTGCGTCGCGCCCTTCGGCAGCGTGGTCTCGTCGACCGCAAAGCCGTGGTTCATCGAGGTGATCTCGACCTTGCCGGTGGTCTCGTCCTTCACGGGGTGGTTGGCGCCGTGATGGCCCTGATGCATCTTTTTCGTTTTCGCGCCGACGGCGAGGCCGAGCATCTGGTGGCCAAGGCAAATGCCGAAGGTCGGCGTGCCCGACTTGATGACGTCCCGGATCACGGGCACGGCATATTTGCCGGTCGCGGCCGGATCGCCGGGACCGTTCGACAGGAACACGCCGTCCGGCTTCATCGCCAGAATGTCTTCGGACGAGGTCGTCGCCGGCACCACCGTCACCTTGCAGCCGACGCCGGCGAGCAGGCGCAGGATGTTGCGCTTGATGCCGTAGTCGATGGCGACGACGTTGAACTCAGCCTTGTCCTGACGGCCAAAGCCCTTGTCCCACAGCCACGGCGTCTCGTCCCAGGTGAAGCGCTGGCCCGAGGTGACCATCGGCACGAGGTCCATGCCCTCGAGGCCCGGCCATTCGCGCGCCTCTTCCTTCAACCCATGCAGGTCGAACTCGCCGTTCCTGGCGTGCGCGATCACGGCGTTGGGCATGCCCTTGCTGCGGATCAGCGCAGTCAGGGCGCGGGTGTCGATGCCGGAGAGGCCGATGATGCCGCGCGCCTTCAGCCACTGGTCGAGATGCTTGGTGGCGCGGTAGTTCGAGGGATCGGTGATCGCGGTGCGCAGGATCACGCCGCGCGCGCCCGGCGTCGCGGCCATGTTCACCGTCTCGATGTCTTCCTCGTTGGTACCGACATTGCCGATATGCGGGAAGGTGAAGGTGATGAGCTGGCCGGCATAGGAGGGATCGGTGAGGATCTCCTCATAGCCGGTCATCGCGGTGTTGAAGCAGACTTCACCAACGGCGTGGCCTTCGGCGCCGAGGCCAAAGCCTTCGAGCACGGTGCCATCGGCGAGCACGAGGAGCGCGGTCGGTTTATGGTCCGGCCAGGCGGGATCGTTGTCATGTTGTGTCATGAGCGCGTTTCATAAGCCTGCCGGACGCCCCCGTCAAAGCGCAGATGCGCCGATTCACATGCGTTTTTGCATATTTGACAGCCCGTCTCGGGCTCCTAAGCTTGGCCGCACAATTTCCGGCAAATTCCTGGGCTTGCGAGGCAATAATGGACCAGACCACCCCGATTCTGTTGGTTCCGGGGCTGGCCTCCTCGGCCCGGATCTATGCCCCTGTCATCCCGGCGCTGTGGCGCTTCGGCCCGGTCATGGTTGCCAACCATATCCGCGACGACAGCATGGCGGCGATCGCCGCCCGCGTGCTGAGCGAGGCCCCCCCGCGCTTCGCGCTCGCTGGCCATTCCATGGGCGGCTACATCGCATTCGAGATCATGCGCCAGGCGCCCGAGCGGGTGGCCAAGCTCGCGTTGATCAACACCCAGGCGCGGCCCGACACCCCGGAGGCGACCGTGCGCCGCCGCGGCCTGATGGAGCGCGCCCGGCGCGGCGAGCTCCGCGCAATCCGCGAGGAGAGTTTTCCGGAGCTCGTGCATCCGTCGCGGCGCGATGATGCCGATATTCTCAAGCTGGTGCATGCGCAGGACGAGGATGTCGGTGTCGAGGGCTATCTGCGGCAGCAGACCGCGATCATCGCACGGGTGGATTCGCGCCCGACGCTTGCAGCGATCAAATGCCCGACGCTGGTGTTGACGGGCGATGCTGACAACACCATCCCGAACGCTCTCTCCAGGGAGATGGCCGAGGGCATCGCCGGCGCTAGGCTCAAAGTCCTCGATCGCTGCGGGCACTTGCCGCAAGCCGAGCAGCCGCAAGCGACAGTGCGGGCCTTGACCGAATGGCTCGGAACCGAGGTTGTCTAGGGGCCGCGAACGGCCTAGATCAGGCGTCAGATATTCGAAGGGATCACGATCATGTTGCGCGACGACATCAACAATGCGGTCAAGGAGGCCATGAAGGCCAAGGACGAGCGCAAGCTGTCCACGCTGCGCATGGTCAATTCGACCATCAAGAATGCCGACATCGATGCGCGCGGGCAGGGCAAGCCGCCGTTGTCGGACGCCGACCTGCTCGGCGTCTTTCAGAAGATGATCAAGCAGCGGCAGGAGTCGGTCGAGCTCTACGAAAAAGGCGGCCGCGCCGAGCTTGCGGCCCAGGAGCGCGAGGAGATCGCAGTGATCTCGGCGTATCTGCCGAAGCAGATGGCCGACGACGAGGTGAAGAAGGCGATCGCGGACGCGATCACTGAAACCGGCGCCGCCGGCATGAAGGACATGGGCAAGGTGATCACCGTGCTGCGCGCCAAGTATGCCGGACAGATGGATTTCGGCAAGGCCAGCGGTTTGGTGAAGGCGGCGCTGTCGGGCTAAGTTGTCATTCCGGGGCACGCGTAGCGTGAACCCGGAATCCATCGCGCTGCTGAGTCCGTTGCTTAATGGATTCCGGGCTCGCGCTACGCGCGCCCCGGAATGACAAGAAGAAGAAGGGAGGCAGCCAATGACCGCCATCAAACCGTTCCGCGTCGCCATCACCGACGACATCCTCGCCGATCTCAAGTCGCGTCTCACCCGCACGCGCTGGCCGGAGGCGGAGCTGGTTGACGACTGGAGCCAAGGCGCGCCGCTGAAGTGGATTCAGGAGGTCTGCACCTATTGGGCCGATGGCTACGACTGGCGGGCGCGCGAGGCAAAGCTCAACCGCTTCGAACAGTTCACCACCGAGATCGACGGGCTCGACATTCATTTTCTGCATGTGCGCTCGAAAGAGCCAAACGCGCTGCCGCTGATCATCACCCATGGCTGGCCGGGTTCGATCGTCGAATTCCAGAAGGTGATCGCGCCGCTCACCGATCCCGTCGCGCATGGCGGCAATCCCGCGGACGCGTTTCACGTCGTCTGTCCCTCGCTGCCGGGCTTCGGCTTCTCCGCCAAGCCGAAGGCGACCGGATGGGGCGTCGACCGCATCGCCGCGACCTGGGCGAAGCTGATGGAGCGGCTCGGCTATGCGCGCTACGGCGCGCAAGGCGGCGACTGGGGCTCGGCGGTGACGGCCTCGCTCGGTGCGCAGGATGCGGCGCACTGCGCCGGCATTCACATCACGCTGTCCTTCAACTCGCCGCCGCGCATGGAGGGCGAGCCGACCGCGGAGGAGAAGCGAGCGCTCGCCGGCCTCAAGCATTACGTCGATCTCGACTCCGGCTACTCCAAGCAGCAATCGACGCGCCCGCAGACGCTCGGCTATGGCCTCACGGATTCGCCGAGCGGGCAGGCGGCCTGGATTCTGGAGAAATTCTGGGCCTGGACCGATTGCGACGGCCATCCCGAGAACATCTTCACCAGGGACGAGTTACTCGACAACGTCATGCTGTACTGGGTGACGGAGACGGCGACCTCCTCGGCGCGGCTCTACTGGGAGAGCTTTGGCAAACGCCGCACCACGCCTGTCGTCAAGGTGCCGACGGGCGTCGCCGCGTTCCCCAAGGAGATCATCACGCCGGTGCGACGCTGGATGGAACCGAACTTCCATGACATCACGCATTGGAGCGAGATGGAGAAGGGCGGCCATTTCGCCGCGTTCGAGCAGCCGGAGCTGTTCGTGCGCGATGTCAGGAAGTTCTTTGCGACGGTGCGGTGAAGGGTCCCCTCAAACGTCATGCCCGGGCTTGTCCCGGGCATCCACGGCCTTAGACTAGCAGTGAAGCAAGAAGAGCGTGGATGGCCGGGACTTGATCGCGAAGACGCGCTTTGCGCTTTTGCCGGCCATGACCGAGACTGACGGAAACGATCCAAGCCCATGCTGACCGAAGCCGCAACCTACGACGAACTCACTCGCAACTTCCGCTGGGACATCCCGGCGCGCTTCAACATGGCGGAAGCATGCTGCGATCGGCATGCCGACGGCACCGGCCGGCTCGCGCTGATCTATGTCGACGAGAACGGCGCCACCACGCGAACCTCCTTCGACGAGGTCGCGGACATGTCGCGCCGCTTCGCCAACGTGCTGAAGGCGGATGGGCTTTCGCGCGGCGACCGCGTCGCGGTGTTCCTGTCGCAATCGCTGGAGCTGCCGATCGCGCATATGGCGGCATTCCGCTCAGGCCTGGTCTCGATCCCTCTGTTCGCACTGTTCGGCGAGGACGCGCTGGAATTTCGCCTGTCGAATTCACACGCGAGGGCAATCATCACCGATGAGGCGGGCTGGGAGAAGCTCACGAAGATCCGCGAGCGGCTGCCCTATCTGCAGGACATCTATGTCACGAGCGGCGCCGTCCACGCCGGCGCAAAGCCATTCTGGCCGGCGATCGAAACCGCGTCCGAGGACTTTGCGACCGTCGACACCGCCGCCGACGATCCCGCGCTGATCATCTACACCTCGGGCACGACGGGAAATCCCAAGGGCGCGCTGCATGCGCACCGCGTCGTGCTAGGCCATCTCCCCAATGTCGAGATGTGTCACAACTTCCTGCCGCGTCCCGGCGATCTCATGTGGACGCCGGCGGACTGGGCCTGGATCGGCGGCCTCGTCAACGGCCTGCTCGCATTCTGGTATCACGGCATCCCCCTGGTCGGGCATCGCGCGCGCAAATTCGAGCCGCAGGCGGCGATGCAGATGATGGCCGACCTTGGCGTCCGCAACGTCTTCCTGCCGCCGACCGCGCTCAAGCTGATGCGGCAGGCCGGGGTGAAGCATCCGGGCGTCAAGCTCCGCAGCATCTTCACCGGCGGAGAATCGCTCGGCGGCGAACTGCTCGGTTGGGTTCGCGAGACTTTTGGTATCGACGCCCATGAGGTGTTCGGCCAGACCGAGTGCAATCTCGTGATCGGCAGCAACTCCAATCTGTTTCCGATCCGCCCGGGTTCGATGGGCAAGGCGACGCCGGGCTTCGACGTCCGCATCGTCAACGACAAGGGCGAAGAATTGCCGCGCGGCCAGCGGGGCATCATCGGCGTGCGCCAGCCATGCCCCGTCACCATGCTCGAATACTGGCGCAATCCGGAGGCGACGGCGAAGAAATATGCCGGCGAATTCCTGCTCACCGGCGATCTCGGCGTGCAGGACGAGGACGGCTATTTCTGGTACGTCAGCCGCGAGGACGACGTCATCACCACCGCCGGCTATCGCGTCGGCCCGTCCGAGATCGAGCACACGCTGATGAAGCATCCCTCGGTGGCAATGGCCGCGGTGGTCGGCATCCCCGATCCGATCCGCACCGAATCGATCAAGGCCTGGATCGTGCTGCGTCCGGGCTTTACCGGCACCGACGCGCTGGCGCGCGAGATCCAGGAGTTCGTCAAGGTGCAGCTCGCCGCGCATGAATATCCGCGGTTCGTCGAATTCGCCGAGACGCTGCCGATGACGGCGACAGGCAAGGTGCTGCGGCGCGAGCTGCGGGCCAAGGGCTGACTCTTACAAGGGCTGACTTCTTACAAGGGCTGACTTCCGACAATGGCCAGGACGTCTCAAGCCGCGGGACTTCACCGCGCTTCGCTCGACAAGCTGCACGATCTCGATGCGGCGCTGGAGCTCATGTATTACGGCTGGCGCGGCATGACGCTGGAAGCCGACGAATATCTTGCGAAGCAGGGCCTGTCGCGTCCGCATCATCGTATCCTCTATGTGGTGGCACGCCGGCCCGATATCGCGATCGGCTCGCTGCTCGAGGTCCTCGGCATTTCCAAGCAGGCCTTGAGCCGGCCGCTCAGTCTGCTGCTGGAGCGCAAGCTGGTGACGTCGAAGCGCTCGCCCGAGCAGCATCGCTCCAAGCTGCTGCGTCTGACGGCCGCCGGGCAGCGCATTGAGCAACGGGCCTCGGACCACGAGCGCAAGGTTTTGCGCGAGGCGTTCGATCGCGTCGGCGCATCCGGGTCGGCGGCATGGATGGCGGTCATGGGGACGATCGCCGACAACAATTGACCGTTCTTAAAGTCAATATAGTTGACATGAGAAGCGGGCTTTGTCACTGTCCTGGCAACGAGCCGGGGAGGGCCCGTGTCATGAGCGGACAGAATCCATTGAGCGCGCAGAAAATGAATCGCGCGGCCGCCGAACGCTTCGTCGCGGCCTGGTGCGCGAGCTGGTGCAAGGTCGATATCGACGCGGTGGTGGCGCATTTTGCCGAGAACGCGCAGATGCGCAGCCCTCTGGCGCTGACGCTGACCGGTTCTCCCGTCGTCGCCGGCATCGAGAATATCCGCGCCTATTGGCGCAAAGCCTATGGCCACATCGAAAGCGCGGACCTGAGGATCCTGAGCTGGAGCTGGGACAACGCCATCGCGCGCCTGACGGTGTGGTGGCAGCTGGGAGACACGCGCGCCAGCGAGTTCATGGATTTCGACGATACGGGGCGCGTCGTGCGCAGCGAAGCCTTTTACGGAAAATGACCATGCGCCTTTCGGATATCGTCCTGCTCCTCAACACGCTGTGGTTCGGCGGCGCCTTCATCCAGTTCAGCATTGCGCAGGCCAACACCCTGAAGATCTTGCTGCCGCGGGAAGAGCGCAGCAATCCGATCGCGCCAACCCTGGCGGCCAGCGTCGCGTTCCTGGGCGGGATGAACCTGCCGATAGGGGTGTTGTCGTTCTACCTTCTGGCTGCGCGTCCGCTCTTCTTTCAGCCGGTCGAGGCGCAGCTCACGCTGTTCCTGTTCTTTTCGGCCTGCCATTTCAGCCAGTTCGCCTATAACCTCCCGGTGCTGATGCGTGGCGGGCGCGTCGGGGTCGCCTACTGGCCGGTGTTGAAGGGGCCGATGCTCCGGATCTTCGTCATCGACGCGGGCCTGTTCGCGGCCAATCTCGCAGTGGCGCTCCAGCTCGCGATAGCATCCTGATCTACCGCGACGGCTCCGAGAGCGCGGCCCGCAGCATCGCCGCAAGATCCTTTCGCCGGAACGGCTTGGTCAGAATGCGGGCGTCGCCGACCCCGTCCGATGTCTTGACGGGCGTCTGGCTGTAGCCGGAGGTGAAGAGCACCTTGAGATCAGGCCGCAGCCCGGTTGCTTGCCTCGCAAGCTCCGGCCCGAACATGCCGCCGGGCATGACGACGTCGGTGAACAGCAACTGGATGTCCCCGGGCTGGCGCAGCACCTCCAGCGCCGCCGGTCCGTTCGACGTGGCGATGACCCGGTAGCCCAGCGTCCTGAGCTCGTTCTCGACATAGGCCCGCACCATGTCGTCGTCTTCGACGAGGAGAATGGTCTCGTGTCCCGCTTGTGTGACGGTCGCTTCCGCCGGGCGCAGGTCCTGGCCTGGCGGCGTTGCGATACGGGGAAAGAACAGCCTGACGACACTGCCTCGTCCCGGCTCGGACTGCATCTGCACAAGTCCGCCGGACTGTTGTGCAAATCCGTAGACCATGCTCAGGCCCAGGCCGGTCCCCTTGCCGACCTCCTTGGTCGTGAAGAACGGCTCGAACGCGCGGCTGACCACCTCGGCGCTCATGCCGCTGCCGGTATCGGTGACGGCCACCATCACATAGTCGCCGGGCCGCGGCTCGCCGTTGACGTCGAGGTCGGATTCACCGAGCGAGCTGTTATGGACCTCGACCGTCAGCTTGCCGCCCTCCGGCATCGCGTCGCGCGCGTTGAGTACGAGGTTGAGCAGGGCCGTCGTCAGCTGGCCGGGATCGACGCTGGTCGGCCATAAATCCCGGTCGAACGCGAAGCGGCACTCGATGTGCTCGCCCAGCGTCCGGCGCAGAAGCTGCTCCATGCCGAGCACTTTCTCGGCGATGTCGATCTCTCTCGGCCGCAGCGGCTGCTTGCGCGCGAAGGCGAGCAGGCTCCGCGTCAGGTCAGAACCGCGCTCGGCGGCGGTCGCGATGTCGCCGGCAATGCGGTGCAATTCCTTGTTTCCCGCCAGCCGGTCGGCGAGATGCTCCGAGTTGCCGAGAATGACGGTCAAGAGATTGTTGAAATCATGCGCCACGCCGCCGGTGAGCTGGCCCATGGCTTCCATCTTCTGGGATTGGCTGAGCTTCTGGTTGAGATCCGCGATCGCGGCGCGCTGCTGTTCTAGCGATTCGGCGGTGCCGTTGAGCAGGCTCATCAATCCGCCGAGCTCGCCGCCCGGATGGGGCTCCGGAATGCGGGCGCTGAGATCGCCGCGCGCGAGCCTCTTCGCCATGGTGGCGAGCCGCCCGATCTGGCGGCCGATGCTCACGGTCGTGAGGATCCATAAGCCGGCGAGGAGCAGCAGCAAGGCCACCGCGAGAATCGCCATGTCCTCGTAAAGCCGGCGGTTCGCCGCCGCGACCAGTCCGTCCTTGGAGCGTCCGACCATGATGGTGAGGCCGGCCTTGCGCATCGAGGGCGAGCGGGCAACGCCCCAGATCTGCGTGCGGCCCCCGCGGTCGGTGACTTCCCGAAATGGCTCGCCATCGGGCGCTGCGGCAAAGCGGAACAGATCGGAGCCCGCAATGGTCCCGCCGACAGGCTCGCTCCAGCCGCCGCCCTTGGGGGCGACCAGGACCGTACCTTTGGCGTCGACGAACAGGATATCCTTCTCGGCGAGCAGCCGCTTGTCGTGAAATTCCGCGAATTTGTTCAAGTTGAAGGACGCGAGCAGCACGAACTTCAGCGCGCCCGTCTCCGATCGCACGGGATAGGCGATCTGCAGCACCGATAGCCCGGTGAGGCGGCCGAACACCGGCTCTGCGGCAACGACGCCTTGAAGACCCTTGACCTCTTTGAAATAGCCACGGTCGTTCAGGTCGAGGGTGCGGTTGGTCCGAAGCGAGTCGCAGAACAGGCTGCCGTCGGGATCGATGGTCAGGATGCCCGTGAACTGCGGGTATTCTTCGCGCACTTCCGACAGAAACGCCGAGCACGCCGCCTTGTCGCGCGTGTCGAGGTCGCGGGCCCGGGCCAGACCGTAGTGGAGCTGGGCGGTGCCCTGGATCTTCTCGTTCAGATCGCTGGCGATGTCGTCGGCGGATGCGGCCAGATTGGCCAGCGCCGCGTCGATCTCGCTGGCCCGGTTCTGCACGAAGCGCAGCCCGACCAGGATCGCCGGCACGAGCATGGCGGCGATGACGAGGATCAGTAACCGGGTACGCAGGCTCATCGGTGGGGCGGTCCGCTCTCAGGCGTATCTGCTCGGAGGTATAATTTGCGGCACGATCGTCTGCTCAGTCCATAGCCATTGGGCGAAAATCGCACTGATGGTCAAGGATTTCACACCGCGAGCATAGTTACCTCGCCGCTATTCTTCGCGCCCGCTCGCATCAAGTTGCGCCTGCGCGCGGCGGCGCTAGTATTGCAGCCTGCGGGCGACGAAAGATCGCGTCGATGTGTGGAGGGAGCTGATGTCCATCTCCGGCAAGGTTGATCCGGTGGTACGTCGCGTCGCGGCGACCGACATCGCCGAGGCGCTGGTCGAGGGTCTGCGCGATTTCCAGGCGCTGCCGTTCTACGGTCTCTGCTTCGGCGCGCTCTACGCCGCCGGCGGCATCGCCATCATGCTGTGCCTCACCGCCTTCGGCATGGTCTATCTCGTCTATCCCCTGGCGGCCGGCTTCGCGTTGATCGGGCCGTTCGTGGCGATCGGACTCTATGAGGTCAGCCGCCGCCGTGAGCGCGGCGAGCCGGTCTCCTTCGGCGCGATCTGGTCGGCCGTGCGCGCGCGCAGCGAGATCGGCTGGATGGCGTTCGTCACGCTGTTCGTGTTCGTGATATGGATGTACCAGGTGCGGCTTTTGATCGCGCTCCTGCTCGGCCTGCACGCTTCGTTCTCGAGCCTTCAGGAATTCATGACCGTGGTGCTGACCACGAATGAAGGCCTGCTGTTCCTCGGCATCGGCAATGCGGTCGGTGCGGTGCTGTCGCTGATCCTGTTCTCGTTGACCGTGGTGTCGTTTCCGCTGCTGCTCGACCGCGAGGTCGATTTCGTCACGGCGATGGTGACCAGCGTGCGCGCAGTGGTGACGAGCCCGCTGCCGATGATCACATGGGCCGCCGTGATCGTGATGCTGCTGATCGTCTCGGCGCTGCCTTACTTTCTCGGGCTGATCGTGACACTGCCCGTGCTCGGGCATGCGACCTGGCATCTTTATCGGCGGCTGGTGGTGCCGGCGGCGTAAGAAGGGAGCCGGGCGCGACGGCGGCGAGCTATTCGCCCGTTGCCAAGCGGCGAACGCCGGATGAGGTCAGTTCGAGTTCGCCGAGCCGCCTGATCGCATAACCCAGGTTGACCAGGCGTTCGCCGTGTCCTTGCGGAATTTCGTCTTGCGCCTTGCCCTTGCCGACCTCGGCCAGCGACGCGAATTCATCGGCGCTGAGCGCAGCGGTGCTGTCTGTCATCAGGCGACCTCGTCCGTCCATACCTTGAAATTGAGCAGGGTATTCGGCCCGAAGGTCTGGGTGATCGGGACGTCTGCGGCGTCGCGTCCCTGTGCGATCAGCACGCGGCCAATCCGCGGCGTGTTGTTGCGCGGATCGAACATGTGCCAGCTCCCACCGATGAAAGCCTCGAACCAGGCCGCGAAATCTCCCGCAGGCCACGGCTGCGGTGTGCCGATGTCGCTGAGGTAGCCGGTGCAATAACGCGCCGGGATGTTCATGCAACGGCAGAAAGCGATGGCGAGATGGGCATAGTCGCGGCATACGCCCTTGCCTTCGTCGTAGGCTTCCCGGGCTGTCCTGGTCGCACGCGCGTGCTCATGCCCGAACGTGATGCGGCGATGAACAAAATCGCAGATGGCCTGGACCCGCGCCCAGCCCGGCGGCGTCTGCTCGAACAACTTCCACGCGATGTCCGACAGGCGATCGGTCTCGCAGTAGCGACTACCGAGCAGATAGACGAGCGCGTCGGCCGGCAGCGCTTCGACGGCGTGCTGAATCGCTTTTGGAAACACCGGGTCGGGCAGGCCGCTGTCGCCAGCGACGCCATCGCCGGCAAGGCGGAAGGCGCCGGCTGGCGCTACGATGCGGCTGCACCAATTGCCGAAGAGGTCGCGATAGGGACTGATCGCCACCGAGGGGCTGGTGGTCAGCAGATCGGGCACGATCACATCGGAGGCGCGCGTGAAGTGCGTGCCCAACACCATGATCATGGGCGTCGGCTGCGGGAATTCGTACAGCATCTCGTACCCGACGCGGAGCTTCATACGAAACACTTTCCCTTGGCTAAGCTCTCAACATGGCTACGAAGCGGTCGAACACAAGGCTTCGACCGCCTTATTCGCCCGCGAGCGGCATTTGGCGCTTCAAAAGCGCGGCGCGGGCGAGAAAACGATAGCTAATTGCAGTGATTGCGCGCACGGTGCGCCAATGTCGGGCAGGCCGGTCGTCTCTGCGCACACAGGCCGCTACGACTCCAAGCGCGCGACGTGAACGGCTCATTTCTGGCGTCGGCGGAACCGACACGTCGTAACGACGACCATTGGCGTATTGCCCGTTTCAGCGGCTGAGCCGCGCGCGGCGGGCTCGTGCCGCTCGATGACGGGAAGATTCCATCGCGGTCGATGTGAGATCGAACGCCAACCGAAAGCACCTGATGCAAACGCTCTCCCCACGGCACGTCAAGGCAGACGAAGCGCTACGGCTCGGCGTGGAGTCGGGCTGGTACGCGATCAAAGTCAGCGGGACCTTTGTCTCGGGGCCGCACGACTCTGAAGGGGAATGCCGTCGCAAGATCGACGAGATTCATCCGCCGCTGGTGAAGAAGAAGCGATGAGGGCCCAGGTTCCGGCCGCTACGGCGTCTTGATCCCCATCGCCTTCAGCGCATCCAGCATCCGCTGCGGCGGGCCCATCTTCACCACCAGCGGCTTGCCGGTCTCGAGCACGCTCTTGAGACCGGACAGGATCGCCGGCCAGCCCTGCCGTCCGCCTTCGAGGATGTCGTCGCCGAGCGGGCGGTCGTGGCCTTCGCTCATGGTGAGGCGGACCGCATCGCCGGCCTGTTCGATCTCGTAGGTGACGAGCGTCGGGCCGAGCTTCTCGATCAGCTCGGGCCAGTTCACGTTGAATGTGACCGAAAGCTTTCGCGGCGGATCGTAGGCGAGAACCTCGCCGCTGATGTGCAACGCGCCATCGGGCGTGCGCACGGTGAACGCACCGCCAAGACGCGGCTCGACCTCCACGGCATTGCCGAAGAAATACTGCTTGCTGAACTCGGCCGATGTCAGCGCCTCCCATACCTTCTCCGGCGTCGAAGCGATGTAGATGGTGTAGACCGTCAGCGGCTTGAATTGATCGAGGTTCATTTTGCGTCGAATCCCTTGTTGAGCGCCGTGCGCGGGATGGCGAGCACTTTGCCGCTCTCCAGCAGGCTCTTGAGCCCGGACAGGATCGCCGGCCAGCCATTGGAGACGGCGCCGAGATATTTGCCGCCCTCGACGAAGCCGTCATGCAACACGGTCAAACGCACGAGCGCGCCGAACGGTTCGATGGTGAAGATGACGCGTGAGATCGGCTCGCCGCGCAGCTCTTCGAACTTCTGGTGCTTGAAGCTGTAGGACAGGCGGCGCGGCGGATCGGCCTCGAGGATCTCGCCGGAATCGGTGATCTCGCCGTCGAGCGTGAGCGCAAAGGGCGAGCCGGCTTTCCAGTCGGAGCGGACCTCGGCGCCGAACCAATATTGCCTGGTGAATTCGCTCGACGTCAGCGCCTCCCACAGCTTTTCCGGCGTGGTCTCGATATAGGTCACGTAGACGAACTCCGGCTTACTCATCGCGCTTCTCCAACTGGCGTTTCAACTCGCTGAGTGCGGCGAGCTTGCCGCGCTCGAATTTTTTGATCCAGCGTTCGCCGATCTGATGGATCGGCACCGGGTTGAGATAGTGCAGCTTCTCGCGGCCATGCCTGATAGCCGTGACCAGATTGGCCTCTTCCAGAATGACAAGGTGCTTGGTCACGGCCTGCCGCGTCATCGCAAGGCCCTCGCAGAGCTCGTTCAGCGTCTGGCCGTTTTTGGCGTGAAGCCTGTCGAGCAGCGACCGTCGTGACGCATCGGCGAGCGCTTTGAAGACCTCATCCATGACACCGATAATAGGCAACCAAATGGTTGCGTGTCAAGCGCGCCGTCATTCCGAAACCGCGCAGCAATTATCCGGAATCTCGAGATTGCGGGTTCGCACTTTGTGCGCCCCGGAATGTCCAGCCGCAGAATCGTGTTTTGGTCGCCCGCAATCGGCCGTGCTAGCCTTTCAGCTCAGCCAACGCAGATTGGTTCCGGGAGGATTTTCATGTTCCGTCGCGTTTCATTTGCTGCCGCTCTCGTCCTTTTCGCGTGCAGCACCGGGGCCCAGGCGCAGAAGCAGACCATCGGCGCGCCGCCCGAAGCGTCCAACATGAAGCTCGTCGGGAGCAACGACCTCCAGGCCCGCAGCGCCTATCAGCCGACCATCCATCACCAGGGCGATCGCTGGATCGCCTATATCGGCCATCACGGCGGCACTGATGATGTGCCCGCGCCTGTCAACCCGATGACGGGCAAGGCCGAGCCGAACGGAACCTCGATCGTCGACGTCACCGATCCCGCGCGACCGAAATATCTGAGGCATCTGCCGGGGCAGGAGGGCAAGTATGACTCCGGCGGGGCGCAGATGGTGCGGGTGTGCGACGGCAAGGCGTTGCCGAAGGGTGATCCCAACGCGGTCTACATGCTCAGGACCTTCGGCGGCGAGGCGCATGAGTTATGGAACGTCACTGATCCCGCGAGCCCGGTCCTCATCACGCGCATCGGCGGCCTGAAGGACACGCACAAGAGCTGGTGGGAATGCGACACCGGTATCGCCTATCTCGTCTCGGGCGCGCCGGACTGGCGCACGCGGCGCATGACGCAGATCTATGATCTCTCCGATCCCGCGCATCCGCAGAAGATCCGCGACTTCGGACTGCCCGGTCAGGAGCCCGGTTCGACCGGCGCGGTGCCGACCGAGCTGCACGGGCCGATCTCGACCGGGCCCGATGGCAACCGCGTCTATTTCGGTTACGGCACCAACAAGGGCGGCATTTTGCAGATCGTCGATCGCGACAAGCTCCTGAACGGGCCGAAAGAGCCGACGCCGGACAATCTGCGCTATCCCGAGATTTCGCGCATGCCGATGTCGGCCTTCAACGGAGCGCATACGACGTTTCCGATGCTCGACATGCCGATCGCCGAATTCGCCGAGGACAAGGACGGCAAGACCCGCGACATCGTCATGATCGTGAATGAAGCGATCCTCAACGAATGCGGCGAGGCGCGGCAGATGGTGTGGTTCGCCGACGTCACCACCGAGACGCGGCCGATGATGATCTCGAGCTACACCGTGCCGGAGGCGAGCGGGCAGTTCTGCCAGCGCGGCGGCCGGTTCGGCTCGCATTCCTCCAACGAGAGCATGGCGCCGGTCTATTACAAGAAGATGGCCTTCATCGCCTTCTTCAATGCCGGTGTGCGCGCGCTCGACATCCGCGATCCCTATCACCCGAAGGAGGTCGGCTATTTCATTCCGTCGATCACTGGCGCAACCGACAAGCGCTGCATCCCGATCGAGGGCGGCGAGCGCTGCAAGGTCGCGATCCAGACCAACAATGTCGAGACCGATGATCGCGGCTTCATCTACATCGTCGACCGCGCCAATACCGGCCTGCATATCCTGGAGCTGACCGGCCCGGCGCGCAATGTCGCCGGCCTGCCGAAGAACTGACGATGCGGGGGCGGAGCGATGTCGGCATCGATGTTGGTACGTCGGCTCTCACATTCTCCGCTGTCATTCCCCGCGCAGGCGGGGAATCCAGCATTCCAGAGACGTTGGTGAAGTGCGGAGGCGTCGCGGCGTACTGGATCCCCCGCTTTCGCGGGGGATGACACCGTTGGTTGAGCGCGCACCTTGCGCTCATCTCGCTTCCCTCTGCGCTCAACCCATGCATTAATACCCGCAAGCCGCCATCAGCCGAGTCTCCCCCATGATGTCCATGCAAGCCTATTTCGCCTTCGTCGCCGCCTGCATTGCGCTGGCGCTGCTGCCGGGGCCGATCGTCACCCTCGTCATCGCCAACGGCCTGCGCCACGGCACGCGTGCTGCGCTGACCAACGTGGCCGGTGCGCAGGCCGGCCTTGCCATCGTCATCGGCATCGTCGCGGTCGGCCTGACCTCGCTGATGGCGACCATGGGCTACTGGTTCGACTGGGTGCGCTTTGCCGGCGCCGCTTATCTCGTCTGGCTCGGCATCAAGCTGATCTGGGCGCCGGTCGAGGGCGTCGATGTCGACACACCGCCTCCGCCGCCGCGCGGCGGCTTCTTCCTGCAGGGTTTTCTGGTGCTGCTGTCGAACCCGAAGGTGCTGGTGTTCTTCGGCGCCTTCATCCCGCAGTTCATGGACATGAACCAGCCGCACTTTCCGCAAGTCGCGCTGCTGGGCGCAACCTTCATGGTCACCGCCGTGGTGACCGATGCGCTTTACGCCATTGCCGCAGGCCGCGCGCGAAAATTCTTCTCGGCGCGCCGCACGCGGATGATGTCGCGCATCTCCGGCGGCTTCATGATCGGCGGCGGCATCTGGCTGGCGCTGACCAGGGCGAAGTGAGGCTTATACCAGCAGCTCCGCCTTCAACTCCACCGCGACCTCGGCAAAAATCCTTGCCAGCCGCTCGGCCCATTGCTGCTGGCCCGCGTGGTCGGCGATCAGATCCTGCCGGATCTCGATGCCGGTGTTGACGAGGCCGCGCCCTTCGCCGTGGACGGGGATGGTGTAGTCGGTGAGGTCGCTGACCGCGTAAGGCTCGTTGTCGCCGACGACGAGATCGCCCTCTGCGCGCAGATGCTTGAGCAACAGCTGCGGCAGCACGGTGTCGCGGTTGTACAGCGCGGCGATGTGCCAGGGCCGCGTGACGCCGGCATAGACGGGCGTGAAGCTGTGCAATGAGACCAGCACCGTCGGCCGCTTGTCGTGCAGGCGGGCGTCGATCGCGGCATCGATGCGATCATGATAGGGCTCGAAAATCTCGCGCCGCCGCGCCTCGCGCTCCCCATCCGAAATCCCTTCGTTGCGCGGGATCGCGGTCGCTTCGGAGATTACGGGGATAGAGCTCACCGCGGCCGGCGGGCGGTTGCAGTCGATCACAAGCCGCGAATAGCGCTGCGCGATCAGGTGCGCATCCAGCAACCTGGCGAGCCGCTCGGCGACGCCGGCGATGCCGATGTCCCAGGCGATGTGTCGCGTCAGTTCGGCCTCGGTGACGCCGAGATCGCCGAGCGCGCGCGGCAGCACCCGTCCGTAATGATCCGAGGTGAGCAGGAAGGGTGAGGTCCCTCCCGCGTTCACCTCATGCACCGGCGGAATATCGCCCTCATCGAGCAGTTGATCGGCGGCCTCGGCCGTGTGCAGGTCCATCCTGATTGCCTATGAAACGATTACGTGTCTAAACGGAGTAACGATATTGCACCGACGTCGCAACTTTAGAGCAGCATGACCTCCGATCGCCTTTTCGTCTATGGCACCCTGATGCGCGGCTTCGACCATCCGATGGCGCGGCTGCTTGCGGGCCACGCGGATTTTCTGGGTGAAGCGACCTGCCGCGGCAGCCTCGTCCTGGTGAAGCATTATCCGGGATTGCTGCTGTCGGAGGCAGCCTCCGACATCGTTCATGGCGAGCTCTTCCGGATGCGCGTGCCTGACGAACTGCTGGGTGAGCTCGACATGTACGAAGCCTGCGGCGAAGGCTTTCCGGAGCCGACCGAATATCTGCGCCGGCTGATCGACGTGACGCTGGCTGATGGCGCCACGGAGAAGGCCTGGACCTATGTCTACAACTGGCCGGTCACGGGTCTGCCGCGCATCGAGTCCGGGCGCTTTCTGGAGCATTAGTTATTTTCGAGCATGATCTTCTCGGAAAGCCGCTTCGCACTTTGCGCTGACGCGGCCGTCCGGGTCCGGATCATGCTCTAAGCCGACAGCACTTCCTTCACCACGCGCACGTCCACCTCGCGCTCGACGTAACTCCATTCCTCGGTTTCGCGGAGCACCGCAACCAGCTCCTCGAACAGCGAGGCGTGCGCGGGGGCGAATTCGAACCAGGTCAGGAAGTCGAAGGGCTCGCCGAGATCGCGGCAGTGATAGAGCTGCCGCGCGATCGCGGGCAGGAAACGAAGACTGCTTGCGATGTGGTGCGACTTGTCCTCGAATATCTTGCGGCGCTCTTCCTGAGTCAGCTCCCACCAGGCCTGCGATTTGCGGATCGGGATCAGCGCCGCGCTGGTTGCTTCCAACCGGCCGAGCCCGGCCTGCACGGCCACGAGTTGCTCCTTCTCAGGCCGCTCGGTGTAGCGCAAATTGCTCGGGGCCCCGACCAGCCGCCACGCATTGCGCGAGGGCACCAGCGGCAATGAGACGGCCTCGCTGTCGGTCACCGACAGCGCAGGCATGAAGGGCAGGGGCTCGCCCGTCACTGATGAAATCGAGGTGACGCGCCAACCCCCGCTGTGGCCGCCTCGAAACGTCCTGAACATGGCCTATGGAAGCGCGGAACCGGGGCGGGTTCAAGCTTTCCGTCGAAACTTTCGCCTGTGAATAGCTGGGAGAAGCCACACATGCTTCGTATTTCCCGGGACCGTCCCTATATGCCTATCCGGTTGGCCATAACGCCCGACTCAGCCCAGAAATCAGCATAATGCGCTTCACACCCCAATTCCTCGACGAGCTTCGTGCCCGGCTTTCGGTCTCCGAAGTCGTGGGCAAGCGCGTCAAGCTGAAGAAGGCGGGGCGGGAGTGGAAGGGGCTGTCGCCGTTCCAGCAGGAGAAGACGCCGTCCTTCTACGTCAACGACCAGAAGGGTTTTTACCACGACTTCTCCTCCGGCAAGCACGGCGACATCATCAGCTTCGTGATGGAGACCGACGGCCTGCCCTTCGCGGAAGCCGTCGAGCGGCTCGCCAGCATGGCAGGCCTGGCGCTGCCGGCGGTGACGCCGGATGCGGCGCGGCACGAGCAGCGCCGCCGCACGCTGCATGACGTCATGGATCTCGCCGCGACCTATTTCGCGGAGACCCTGGCCTCGCGCGTCGGCGCCAAGGCGCGCGGCTATCTCGCCGACCGCGCGATCTCGCCGGCGACGCAATTGCAATTCCGCCTCGGCTACGCCTCGCCCGATCGCTTCGCGCTGAAGGAGCATCTCGGCAAGCTCGGAATCTCCGTCGACGACATGGTCGAGACCGGCCTGCTGGTGGCCGGCAACGACATTCCCGTGCCGTATGACCGCTTCCGCGATCGCGTGATGTTCCCGATCACCGATTTGCGCGGCCGCGTCATCGCCTTCGGCGGGCGCGCGCTGGAGAAGGACGTTCCGGCAAAATACCTGAATTCGCCGGAGACGCCGCTCTTCCACAAGGGCGACAATCTCTACAACCACCAGACCGCGCGCAAGGCCACCCATGACGGCAGCGCGCTGATCGTGGTCGAGGGCTATGTCGACGTCATCGCCATGGTCACCGCGGGCTTTGCGGGCGCGGTTGCGCCGCTCGGCACCGCGCTGACCGAAAGCCAGCTGGCGCTGCTCTGGAAGATGGCGGACGAGCCGATCCTCTGCTTCGACGGCGACCGCGCCGGGCAGAAGGCGGCGTATCGTGCTGCCGATCTCGCGCTGCCCTTCCTCGCACCCGGGAAGAGTCTTCGGTTCGCGCTGTTGCCGGAGGGGCAGGACCCCGACGATCTCGCGCGCTCGGGCGGTCGCGGCGCCATCGAGGAAGTCATCGCGGCGGCCAAGCCGCTTGCCGAGATGATCTGGTCGCGCGAGCTCGAAGGCGGCAACTTTGCCACCCCCGAGCGCCGCGCTGCGCTGGAGGCGCGCATCAAGGAGCTTGCGAACGGCATCCGCGACGAGGTGGTGCGGCGCTATTACCGCGATGATTTTGCCGAGCGGCTTCGGCGCACTTTCGCGCCCGAGGGTGGCCGCGGCGGCTTTGCCGGCCGGGGCAATTTCCAAGGTAATTTCCAAGGCAATTTTCAAGGCAATTCCGGTCGCCAATTCCAGCCCCGGGCTGCGGGAGGCGCGAATCGATTCGGGGGGCAAGGATTCGGTGGCGGCCGCCGCGGCGCGCCCGGCCCCACCCTGTTACCCTCCGGCCCCTACCAGGCGGCGAGCCCGCAGCTGGCGGCCAGCCCGATCATGCGCGGCCAGCGCAGCGCCATCTCCCGCCGGGAGGCCCTGATCCTGCAAAGCCTGATCAACCATCCCTGGCTGTTGCACGACCACCTCGAGGAGGTGGCCGCCCTGGAGCTGGCCCATCCCGAGGCCCACAAGCTCAGGGCCGGCATCATCGCCGCCTTTGCCAACGATCACCACCACTCCCCGGACCCCGGCGAGCAGGCCGAAAAGATGCGCGGCGATCTCGCCAGGAGCGGATTTTCGCAAGTTCTTCAAAGGGTTGAGAGTGGCATCACGACCGCGGCGGTGTGGGGCGCCCGCGAAGGCGCCGCCCCCGACGACGTTCTCGCCACCTGGCACCAGCTGGTTGCCTTGCATCGGCAATACCATTCACTACTTAGAGAGTTGAAGGACGCCGAGCTGGCCTTGGGGGAGGACCCCAGCGAGGCCAATTTGGCGTGGCTGCGTGACGTCAAGGCCCGTCTGGCCGAGGTCGACGGCACCGAGGCCCTGATCGAGGGTTTTGGCGAGCTGTCGGGCCGGTTCCAGAAGAGCGTGTGATGAAAGAATCATGCGGACGGCCGGAGCCGGAACCGCTAAAAGACTCGCCAAATCCAAGGTTTGGCGGCAAAAACAGGGTTAATCGAGGCTTAACGGTCTTGTAGCACTTTGGCCACCAGGCGGCCGCAGGCAGAACAGACGCGTCAGGAATGAATCCGCGCATTGCTGTTGGCACTACACCTGCATCCGCTGCGACAAAGAGGCTGACGAAGCGTTAGGCATTTCCGGCGAGAGAGAGTTGGGGGTGGCGAGAGACATGTGCGCCGCCCTTTCCGTGTCGAGAGCTGCCGAAGCGAGAGCGTCGGGCAACAGGTTCATGTGAATTCAGGCAGGCGCGGCGAGCCGACTGCATTGAAGCGCGTTTAGGAGCAATGGATGGCCACCAAGGCAAAGACGCTGCAGGCGAAGGACAAGGAAAAAGACGACAAGGCAGCGGACGCGCCGGAAAAGGATTCCCAGGACGCGCCCTCGCCGTTGCTCGACCTGTCCGACGCCGCCGTAAAGAAGATGATCAAGCAGGCCAAGAAGCGCGGCTTCGTGACCTTCGATCAGCTCAACGAAGTCCTGCCGTCCGACCAGACCTCGCCCGAACAGATCGAGGACATCATGTCGATGCTCTCCGACATGGGCATCAACGTCACCGAAGCCGACGATAGCGAAGGCGAGGACGACAAGGACGAGGGCGGCGAGGACGAGACCGACAACGAGCTCGTCGAGGTCACCCAGAAGGCCGTCACCGAGGTCAAGAAGAGCGAGCCGGGCGAGCGCACCGACGATCCCGTGCGCATGTATCTGCGCGAGATGGGCACGGTCGAGCTCTTGTCCCGCGAAGGCGAAATCGCCATCGCCAAGCGCATCGAGGCCGGCCGCGAGGCGATGATCGCAGGGCTCTGCGAAAGCCCGCTGACCTTCCAGGCCATCATCATCTGGCGCGACGAGCTCAACGAAGGCAAGATCTTCCTCCGCGACATCATCGATCTCGAAGCAACCTATGCCGGCCCCGACGCCAAGGCCGGCATGAACAATGCGATGATCGCAGGTCCCACCGGCGAGAACGGCGAAGCGCCCGCCGAGGGCGGCCAGGCCGCCGCGACCGGCGCGCCCGCGCATGTCGCTCCGCCCGCCGCGCCGCCGTCGCCGACCCCGTTCCGGGCCGCGCCTGCGCCGGGCGGCGCTGAGGCCGGCGAGGAGAAGGATCCGGGCGAGGCCGCGGCCGAGTCCGACATGGACGACGACGAGTTCGAGAACCAGATGTCGCTCGCGGCCATCGAGGCCGAGCTCAAGCCGAAAGTGGTCGAGATCTTCGACAAGATCGCCGACAGCTACAAGAAGCTGCGCAAGCTTCAGGAGCAGGACATCCAGAACCAGCTCCAGAACGAGTCGCTCTCGCCGCACCAGGAGCGCAAGTACAAGAAGCTGAAGGACGAGATCATCGTCGAGGTGAAGTCGCTGCGCCTCAACCAGGCGCGTATCGACTCGCTCGTCGAGCAGCTCTACGACATCAACAAGCGCCTCGTCTCGCATGAGGGCCGCCTGATGCGCCTTGCCGACAGCCACGGCGTCGCGCGCGAGGACTTTTTGCGCAACTACACCGGCTCGGAGCTCGATCCGCGCTGGCTCAACCGCGTTTCGAAGCTCTCGGCCAAGGGCTGGAAGAACTTCGTCCATCACGAGAAGGACCGCATCAAGGATCTCCGCCACGAGGTGCATCAGCTTGCTGCGCTGACCGGCCTCGAGATCGTCGAGTTCCGCAAGATCGTGCACTCCGTGCAGAAGGGCGAGCGCGAAGCACGCCAGGCCAAGAAGGAGATGGTGGAAGCCAACCTCCGTCTCGTGATCTCGATCGCCAAGAAGTACACCAACCGCGGCCTGCAATTCCTCGACCTGATCCAGGAAGGCAACATCGGCCTGATGAAGGCGGTCGACAAGTTCGAGTACCGCCGCGGCTACAAGTTCTCGACCTACGCCACGTGGTGGATCCGGCAGGCGATCACCCGCTCGATCGCCGACCAGGCGCGCACCATCCGCATTCCCGTGCACATGATCGAGACGATCAACAAGATCGTGCGCACGTCCCGCCAGATGCTCAACGAGATCGGCCGCGAGCCGACCCCGGAAGAACTCGCCGAGAAGCTCGGCATGCCGCTCGAGAAGGTCCGCAAGGTCCTCAAGATCGCGAAAGAGCCGCTCTCGCTCGAAACGCCGGTCGGTGACGAAGAGGATTCACACCTCGGCGATTTCATCGAGGACAAGAACGCGATCCTCCCCATCGACGCCGCGATCCAGTCCAACCTGCGCGAGACCACGACGCGCGTGCTGGCCTCGCTCACCCCGCGCGAAGAGCGCGTGCTGCGCATGCGCTTCGGCATCGGCATGAACACCGACCACACGCTGGAAGAAGTGGGGCAGCAGTTCAGCGTGACGAGAGAGCGTATTCGCCAGATCGAGGCCAAGGCGCTGCGGAAGCTGAAGCATCCGTCGCGGTCGCGGAAGCTGCGGAGCTTCTTGGATAATTGATTCGGATCGTCGTGCCTGGGCTTATCCAGTGCATTCAGGAAAAGGCGGGTTGGAACCCGCCTTTTTGTTTGCCATGTTGTCAAGTCAGATTGTTCATGGTATGTTCTAATTTGGTTTGGGCATCTTTTGGTTGTATGAAAACGATCCGGCACTCAGGGGGAGAGGGGGCTGAACTGCATGCCACCACCAAAATTTTTCGACGAACGGAGCGACCAGTCTGAGGTGAAAGCCCGCATCGTCCAGAAGTACTTCTACGTATGGGCAAAGGTAATTATCCCGTCCGCAAAGCTCAGGGATAAGAAAATCGCTTACATTGATCTTTATGCAGGTCCGGGCCGCTATAAGGATGGCGCGGCATCGACTCCTCTGATGATTTTGGAGCAGGCAATCAAGGAGCCAGACTTACGGGATATGCTTGTTACGCTGTTCAATGATGCGAACAAGGACAACACAAACGCGCTCGAAAGCGAAATCAGTAAACTCGTCGGTATTGAGACGCTGAAATATAAGCCGCAAGTTAGTTGCGGCGAGATCGATGAAGATGCTGCGAAGTACTTTAGCGAAACAAACTTGATTCCGTCGTTCTCGTTCGTTGATCCATTTGGCTACAAAGGGTTGTCACTCAAAATCGTAAACGGGGTTATCAAGGATTGGGGATGCGATTGCGTCTTCTTCTTCAACTATAACCGGATCAACGCAGGTATTTCTAATCCTGCTGTGAAGTCTCATATGGACGCCCTTTTCGGAGAAGAGCGTGCCGAGATGCTGAGAAAGGTGCTCCCGGAAAAAAGTCCAGCAAAGCGGGAAGAACTTATTCTCGAAGAGTTGGCCCAGGCGATCAAGGCAATGGGGGGTAAATTCGTCCTCCCTTTTCGCTTCAAGAATGCAAACGGAACGAGGACTTCACACAGCCTGATTTTCGTATCCAAACACTTCAAGGGGTACGAGATCATGAAGGACATTATGTCGAAGGAAAGCTCTGTAGTTGACCAAGGAGTGCCGTCTTTTACGTATTCGCCTGCCGATGCCTCAACTCCGCTACTGTTTTCACTCGCTCGGCCGCTCGATAGCCTAAAGGAAGATCTTCCGAAAGTCTTCGCTGGGAAATCGTTCACGATGCAGCAAATTTACGAGCAGCACAGCATCGACACACCGTTCATCAAGAAGAACTACAAAGATGCTCTGCTCGGATTAGTGGCTGAGGGCAAAATATCGGCGGAGCCCGCAAAGCGGAAAAAGGGTACGTTTGCTGACCACGTCGCAGTCAAGTTTCCCTGAGAGAGATTGAATGGCTACCAATTCTGCAATCGAATGGACAGAGGCGACTTGGAATCCCGTTGGAGGATGCACTGTTATCTCTCCCGGATGCACCAATTGCTACGCTATGCGATTGGCGCATCGTCTAGAGAAGATGGGTCAAAAGAAATACGCCGATACAACGCGCGTAAGTGGTCGCCGGGCGAAGTGGAATGGCCGGATAGTTTTGGATCGGAATGCGCTTGATCTTCCTCGAAAGTGGAAGACGGGAAAAACTATCTTCGTGAATTCAATGTCTGATCTTTTTCACGAAGGTGTGCCTCTTGATTTTATTCAGGAGGTTTTCAAAACCATGATCGCAACCCCCCAGCACACCTACCAAGTTCTAACTAAGCGAGCCGAGAGGGCCGAAGCGCTTTCCTCTGCCCTTCAATGGCCAAATAATATTTGGCTGGGGGTCAGTGTTGAAAGTGAAGAGTATCTGTGGCGGATTGATTGTCTCAGGCGGACTAACGCAGCAATTAAGTTCTTGAGCTTGGAACCTCTCCTCGGGCCGCTAGATGACTTGAATCTAACGGGGATCGATTGGGCAATCGCTGGGGGTGAAAGTGGCCCCGGGGCGCGAGTAATGAATCCTGACTGGGTTCGGTCAATTAGAGATCAATGCGGGGCAGCTAACGTGGCCTTCCACTTTAAGCAGTGGGGTGGCGTGAACAAAAAACGCGCTGGTAGAATCTTAGATGGAAGAACGTGGGACGAACTTCCTACGATCAGATCGAAGCATCATCGCCATTTTGAGGCTCGTAGTTAGACAGATAGATAGCACGCCCCGCGGCGGATGAATCTCAGCCTCTGGTCAACATGATCGGATCAGCGTCCCACCTCACCGTCTACTACAACACCCGCTGCCCCGTCTGTGACGCCGGCATCGACTGGCAGCGCAACAAGCTGCTGGCGCTGGTGCGCGCGGGCACGGTCGAGTTCAAGGACATCAACGAGCAGCCCGATGCGCGGGCGCACTTTGGTGCCTCGCTCGACGACATCAGGCGCCGTCTGCATGCGACGGATGAGGCCGGCCGGCTCATCGTCGGTGCGGACGTTGCGATTGCGTTGTGGAGGCTGACGCCGGGGGAGGGGTGGCTTGCGGGGCTGCTGGGCAATCGCGTGGCGCTGCCGTTCACGCCGTTTGTCTATGACCGGTTTGCCGATCTGCTGTTTGCCTGGAATAAGAGGAGCGGGCGCTGGTGAGCGCCTGCTGATGTCGTCCTACTTCTTCTTCACCCCGACCCGCTCGATCCGCTTGATCTCGAGCGCGGGGCGGCCGCTCTTTTCGGCGATCTCGCGGTCCTGCTCCATGATGAAGTTGCGTGCGGGTTCGTCGCCGTCGAGGCCGCCGAGCAGCTCTGAGGGCACGCGGCGGTTGGAGCGCTGGGAATCGTCTTCATAGAAGACGTTGAAGAAGGCGAATTCGCCTTTGGGATTGGTTCCGGGTTTCTTGGCCATGGCGGCTTGTCGTCGATTGGAGGGCCGCAGTCAAATGACTTTGGCGGCCACCGACGTCAGTCCAGGCCCGAACGCGACGGGGATCGATGCGGCTGATTGAAATCGGGCTGCGGGGAGGGCGGCGGGCGCCTGTTGCGATCTGGCGAGACCCTTGCTCAACCAGCCCTTGTTCAGGCAACGCTTGCCTCAATAAACGGCGGGCCGAAGCCCGCCGTCTATTTCTGGTCTTCAGTGTCGCCCGGGGCTGGCGGGGCGACAACCTAAAATAGAAGGCTATAGAAGGTGCCCTGCGATGGCAAGGCAAATCGTGGCGGCGTCGATGTCGCAGCCAGCGGATCAGATATGCGGTGGTTGCGACGTGTGATTACCATCCACGTCGAAGCAATTGTTTAGAACGTCAAATCAATTTGTTCATCTTGCCGGCTTCGCGATGCAACGCGCGTGCCGTGCTGTGTCGGAAGGCGCGCCAACCTGCACCTCTTCCCGCCTGCGTGCAGACAGTGTGATCCCGATCCGCAATAGCGGGTTCCATCGTCGCCGCTCATGTCTCAATGCGTGCGCGTGCGCCGCGCCGTCTCCTGCACCGCGAGCCGCGAGCCGCGATCCGTGTCCGCCGCCCTTGCCGCTGTGCTCTTTAAGTCCCTGCGCCATGATCGCGCTGCCCATCGCAGCCGAGCCGAAGGTGATGAGGAAGGATGCCAGCAGCAGCGCGAGCGCGATGCCGGGCGAACTGTCGGCGAAGATCAGCTCGCGCAGATGTCCGGGGTTGAGCCAGAGCAGGCCGCCGACGAGCAGCGCCGCGGCGCAGGCGCCGATCGCGAGGTTGATGGCGAGCAGGCGGAACAGGGGGATGCGCAGGAGCACGGAGCGGGCCGGCTTGTTCTGCTGGTCGGGCATCGCTGGTTGCCTCAGACTTTGTCGCGCCCGGGAATGACGAGAGAGAGGATGTCTGCAGCCATCCATCTCACGCCGTTCGCGCTGCGATGTTGACCCGCATCAAACTCCCGCGCGACGGTTCATGGCGCCACCAGCTCCACGCGCCGGTTGAGGGCGCGGCCGGCGTCCGTCGCGTTCGGGCCGACCGGCGCCAGCAATCCGACGCCGGCGGTGCGCAGGCGTGTCGGCACGATCCGAAAGCTCTTCACCAGCTCGGCGGCCACCGCCTCCGCGCGGCGCTTGGAGAGGTCGAGATTGTACTCATAGGCGCCCTGGCTGTCGGTGTGGCCGACGATGAAGACGCTCAGCTGCGGCTGGCTCGCGAGCAGCCTGGCGATCTGCTCCAGCGTCGGCCGGCTTTCCGGTTTCAGCACCGCCTTGTCGGTGTCGAAATAGATGCCGTAGAGCGCGATGTGGCCGGTCTCGCCAAGACCCTTCGCCATCGCAGCGGCGTCGACCATCTTGTTCGCGATGGCCCCGAGCTCGGCGATCGTGACCTGCGCGGTGATGTCCTGGTTGTTCTGGCTGACGATGACGCTGGCATAAATCTCGCGCCCGCCTTCGGCCTTGCGGCCGGCAAAATAGCGGTAGTTGAAACCGTCGACCCACATCTGCGGCACCGGCAGCGTGTCGATGCTTTCGGTGAAGGGGATGGCGCCGCAGGCGTCGGTGTCGCAGGCCAGCAAGGTCTCGAAGCCGGCCTTGGCAAGCTGCGTCTCGAAATTGCGCGACACCTCCAGGATCGAGGGCCCGGGATTGGTGCGATAGGCGATGCGGATGATGCGGCCCTCGAGCCGCCGCGCGTCGGTCGGCTGGCCGTCCCTGAAGCTTGCGGCCTGCATCCGTGCCGCGTCAAAATCCTTCACCACATAGCCGGTGACGACGCTGCCGGCGAACCGGCCGATGCCGGGATAGTCGCGCGCGCCCACCACGTCGCGCGTCTGCGCGGAGGCGGGGATTGCGTGCAGGACGAGCAGGGCGGCAAGGACGAGCATTCCCGGGATGTTCTGCGGCGCGGACATCGGCACTCTCTGTCGGTTGCGGGGGACGGGACGCAAGACGTTAGTCTCGCGCGCCGTCCTGCCGGTTCTAACCGACGAACCAATCCCGGTTCGATTGTCCCGGAAAGCGCGCCGCCGCCTCAGGCCGCAGGCGTGGCCCGGCCGACGGCCGCACGCTCCTGCGCCGCCTGCTGCCGTTCCATCATGGTCTGCCAGAGCGTTGCGATGCTCGCTTGCGTCTGCGGCGCGATCAGGCAGTGGCCTTCATTGTCGAAGCCGCAGAACCGCACCGAGGGGTCCTTCTTCACCTCGATCAGCGCCTGGTTGATCATCTCCAGGCACGTCATGACCCCGCCGATGTCGGGCAGGCGGGTGTGATGCAGGATGTCCATCAGGCGGAAGGTCATCACCGCGGGCTGGCCGAAGCTGATGCCGGGACGGCCGAGCTCGAGCAGCACGTTCACGGCCGGAAGCACGCCCCTGATGTGCTCGAGCACGCCGGCAACGTCCTCCACGCTGCAGGCGACGAGATGGGAGGCCTGGGGCGGGATCGTCACGGGCGCGCGCGGCGCAAGGCCGAGCGAGGTGATGACCTCCTGCTCGATCCATTGCCGCACCGCTGCGGGGGCATTGCGGATCTGCTCGGCGGTGAAGGTAATTCCGGTCATGGACGCTTCTCCTGGGCGACTCTCCTGTTCGCTGCAATCTAGGAAGCGCGACGTGAGACAGTTTGATGCGGATCAAGCCTTCTGATTCAAGCCTTGCGCCTTCAAGCCTTGCGCTTTCAAGTCTTGCGCTTTCAAGCCTTGCGCTTTGACGCTCGCGTCTTTCCCGGGCATGATCCGCGCGCTGCTTCGCAGCTAGGATTTTTAAGGGGATTGCTCCACATGCTGAGACTGCTTCTCGCCGCCGCGTCCGTCATTTGTCTGGCCGGCGGATCGGCGCAGGCCGCGCGCTGCGGCGGCGACTTCAACAGCTTCGTCGCCAGCATGGCCCAGGAAGCGCAAGCGGCCGGCGTCTCGGCAAGCGTAACCAGCGCGGCGCTCAGCGGCGTCACTCCTGATGGCGCAGTGCTCGCCTTCGACCGGCGCCAGCGCCACACCTTCAACAAGAGCTTTGAGCAGTACGTCTCGACCCGCGTCGGCCCCGGCCGCATCAATGGCGGCCGCGCGCTGCTGCAGCGCCACGCCGCGCTGCTCTCGCGCATCGAGCAGCAGTTCGGCGTGCCCCGCACTATCCTGGTCGCGATCTGGGGCCTGGAGAGCGATTTCGGCAAGGGCGACATCGGCAAGATGCCGGTGGTGCGTACGCTGGCGACGCTCGCGCATGATTGCCGCCGCACCGACCTGTTCCAGGGCGAGCTGCTCGCTGCGCTGAAGATCGTGCAGCGCGGCGACCTGCCGCTGCGCGACCTGATCGGCGCCTTTGCCGGCGAGATCGGACAGACCCAGTTCCTGCCGTCGTCCTACATCAAATACGGCGTCGATTTCGACGGCGACGGCCATGTCGACCTCCGCCACAGCGTCCCCGACGTGCTCGCCTCGACCGCAAACCTGCTCCACACCAGCGGCTTCAAGATGGGCCAGCCCTACGGCGAAGGCACCGCCAATTTCGAAGCGATGCGCGAGTGGAACAGGGCGGTGGTGTATCGCAAGACGATCGGGTATTTCGCCGATCGGCTCGCGGGGCAGTGACGACACACGCAGTCTCGTAGGGTGGGCAAAGGCGCAAAGCGCCGTGCCCACCATTTCCATCCGTCGTCGGAAGTCGTGGGCACGCTCCGCTTTGCCCACCCTACGACGGCCCAGCTTGTCGTTTGTAGGATGGGTAGAGCGCAGCGAAACCCATCGCGTACTCTCTTTGCGGAAACATGATGGGTTTCGCTGCGCTCTACCCATCCTACGAATTCACGTCCCCTTCGCCATTTTCTCCAGCCGCCGCTGCAGCGGCGCCCAATACGTTGCCGGGCGGAAGCGCTGCAACAGGTCCATGAAGCGCGCGTCGTTGCCGATCAGGATGCGGGGTTCGTTCTTCTCGACACCCCTGATGATGCGCAGCGCAGCGTCCTTCGGCGTGGTCCTTGCCGCGGTCTCGAACCGCTCGATTGATTGCGCGCGGCGGGAATTGTCGGTGACGCCGACCCCGGTGCGGGAGTTGCGCGCGATGGCGGTGGCGACGCCGCCGGGATGCACGACCGACAGCCTGACCGGGCTGCCCGCCACCGCGAGCTCGTGCCGCACGCTCTCGGAGAAGCCGCGCACCGCGAACTTCGCCGCCGCATAGGCCGATTGCCCCGGCGGCGCGATGATGCCGAAGATCGAGGAGAGGTTGACGATATGCGCCTCGGGCCTCGTCTTCAGATGCGGCAGGAAGGCGCGCGTGCCGTGCACCACACCCCAGAAATTGATGTCGAACAGCCAGTCCATCTGCGCCTGGTCGATCTCCTCGAACGAGCCCATCAGCGCGACGCCGGCATTGTTGACGACGATGCCGAGCGCGGGATGCGCGGAGATCGCCTCGTTTGCGAACTGCGCGATGTCGTCGGGTTCGCCGACGTCGATGCGGTGCACGCTGACCTTGCGTCCCGCACCGATCTCGGCCGCGAGCGTCTTCAGCCCGGCCTCGTCACGGTCGGCCAGCGCGAGATCGCAGCCGCGCTGCGCAAGCTCGATCGCCAGCGCCCGGCCGATGCCGCTGGCGGCTCCCGTGATGGCGGCGGCGCCGCGAATCGTGGTCATGATGTTCCCCGTCAACCCCTGATGCGGGAACTATGCTTTACATTTTTTCAGAATGGAACCGAACCGCAGCCGAGTTGGCTCCTTAACTTACGTTACGCGAGCAAGCATTGGGAGACGCCGATGGGACAAGCACAACCATTTCGCGCGACTGCGCTGATCGTCGAGGACGACGTCATGCAGCGGGAGATGCTCAGCCTGCTGCTGGAGGAGAGCGGCTACCAGGTCATCCAGTGCGAAAGCGCCGAGGCCGCCGAGCGCGTCCTCGACAAGAGCGCCGGCGCGCTCTGCCTGATGATGACCGACGTCCAGCTCGCGGGGCGCATGACCGGCGTCGAACTCGCGCACGTCGCCAAGGACCGCAATCCCAAGCTCGACGTCGTCGTCACCTCCGGCCGTCCGTTGAGGCAGCCCTTGCCCGACGGCGCAAAGTTCTGGGCCAAACCCTGGGCGCCACTCGACGTGCTGCGCGAAGCCGAGCTCGCGCAACTGGCTTGAGCGAGGGTTTCACTATCAAATCCGTCATCCTGAGGCGCGAGTGATGGGGCGCTCGGCGCCCCATCGGGAGCCTCGAGGGATGCACGGCCGAGATGCAGCCGGCCGTCGTCCTTCGAGGCTCGCCGAAGAGGCGAGCACCTCCAGCGACAACGGCTCCGCCGTTGCGCGGGGGTGACGGATGAGAACCTGAAGGCCCAAGGCCCGACTTTCCCGCCGTGATGCCGGGTGATAGCGTCGGCCCATGTCCTGGTCCTTCCTGCTCACCTCGCTCATCGTCGTCGCTTCCCCCGGCACCGGCGTGCTCTACACGCTGGCTGCGGCGCTGACGCGCGGCTCGCGTGCCAGCCTCGCCGCCGCCTTCGGCTGCACGCTCGGGATCGTGCCGCACATGATGGCGGCGATGCTCGGGCTCGCCGCCGTGCTCCACACCAGCGCGCTCGCCTTTGCCGCGCTGAAATGGGGCGGGGTGCTCTATCTGCTCTACATGTCCTGGCAGGCGCTGCGCGAACAAGGTGCGCTGGCGGTCGAGGGCGAGATCCGCGAGCGTTCGGTCGGCCGTGTGATCGTCACCGGCTTTCTGATCAACATCCTCAATCCGAAGCTGTCGATCTTCTTCCTCGCCTTCCTGCCGCAGTTCATCGCCGCGGACGAAGCCCATGCGCTGGCCCGCATGCTGGAGTTGAGCGGCGCCTTCATGGCGATGACCCTTGCGGTGTTCGTGGTCTACGGCCTCTGCGCCGCCTCGGTGCGCGAGCACGTCATCTCCCGCCCGCGCATCATGGCCTGGCTGCGCCGCAGCTTCGCCGCCGGTTTCGCCGCGCTCGGCGCCAAGCTGGCGTTCGCGGAGAGGTAACTTCTTTCCCTCTCGAAGGTGCGGGAGCGTCCGCGTCTCCAACACTCAGCCAATAAAAAAGCGGGCCTCGCGCCCGCCGCCTTCAAACTCTCTACCCGAAGCCCGGGCGGAGCGAGGCTCCACCCGGGCAAAGAAACAGAAGCCTCGTTACTTCTTCTTCGCCTTCTTGGCCTTCTTCGCCTTCTTCTTCGTCGCCTTCTTCGCTTTCTTAGCCATAGGATCCTCTTAAGGGTTAATGGTGGAACGCGACACGAGGGATGCTCGGCGGAGGGCCAGCCTCGCAACATCCTCGACGACAAACTCAGCAGATTCGCGGGTCTCTGCCCCGCGCTGTCACATCCGTGTCATCGCGTTATCCACAGCTCAGATGCATTTTCGGGTGATTTTGGTGCGCGAATCCGCATCGCGGCGTCGAAGCCGCGTCGTCGCCGACATCCCTAACGATCCGACAACGAAGCGGCGCCGTTCATGAATCCAAAACCAAAGGCGCGTTTTGCCGGATCGCGGTGAGACTCCATTAAGCGCGAGGGCCGCATTCTTCTCCGCAAGAAAACGGGGATGGGTCATGGACGGACGGCTGCCAGGGACGGGGGGCGCGACGCTGCGCATGCCGCGCGCGTCATGCTGAACGTACCGACGCTCTGGACCGTCTTCGTCGTCAACTTCCTGGCGCTCGGCGTGATCTGGGCCTACGTGACGCGCTCCTATCCGAAGTTCGTCGCCGCGCGGTTCTGGATGGCATCGTCCTTCGTCGGCGCGATCGGGGCGATGACGGCCCTGGTCCGCCTGTTCGTCGCCTCTCCCCTCCCGCTTCTGCTCGGCGCGGCCGGCGTCATCGCCGCGAGCTGCCTCGCCGCGATGGGCATTGAGCGCTTCTATGGCCGGCCTGTCTCTTGGCGCCTCATGACGGCTACGGGAGGCTTGAGCCTTGCCGGCGTCGTGGTCTTCATGGTCGGCTTCGAGCACATGCAACTGCGCATGCTCAGCTACACGCTCGGTCAGGCCCTGCCGCTGGTGCTGGCGCTGCGCCTGCTGCTGTCGCCGCCGGAAGGGCGCGTCAGCCCGGGCGCGCGGCTGTCCGGCATCGTCATCCTCACCATCATCGCGATCCTCATTGCCCGCACGATCGGCAATCTGCTCGGGCATGATCTGTCGGCGAAGGCCGGCGGCCAGACCCATGCCGTCATGGTGCTGGGGCTGCTGTTCCTGTCGATGACGCTCAATTTCGGCTTCCTGCTGATGGCGATGGACCGGCTGCGCGGCGAGGTCGCCGATCTCGCGCTGCTCGACGATCTCACAGGCGTCGCCAACCGGCGGCATCTGCTGCAGCGCCTGACCGAGGAATGCGCCCGCTCGGAGCGTAGCGGCGCGCCGTTCTCGCTGCTGGTGATCGATCTCGACGGCTTCAAGACCATCAACGACACCCACGGCCATGCCGCCGGCGATGCCTGCCTGCAGCACTTCACACTGATGGCGCAGACGCGGCTCCGGCCCGGCGACATGCTGGCCCGCACCGGCGGCGACGAGTTCTGCGTCGTGCTGCCGTCCTCGTCCTTGCGCGAGGCCGCCGCGATCGCCCGCCGCGTGCTCGAGGTCTGCCGCCAGGATGCCGAGGCCTGTACCGGCAGCGAGATCCCGATCGCGATCTCGATCGGCGTCGCGCAGTGGGATCGCGGCATCGGAGAATTCCCGGATCGCCTGATGGCCAATGCCGACCACGCCCTCTATGCCGCCAAGAAGAACGGCAAGAACGATTTTGCCGTCTACGATCCGTCGCCGCCGCTCTCGCCTGAGCCGATCGGCCGGGGCGAGACCGCGCGCCATTTCGCCTGAGGCCATGCTAGGTTTGGTCTCTGTTGGACCTGCATGATGATCGCTCGCCTGCTCGCGGCCGCCCTGGCCGTTTTCTTTCTGACCGCCCCCGCCGCTGCCGTGGATGCTGAGCTCGCAAAGCTCGCCCGCGCCTCCGGCACGCCCGACATTCCCGGCCTGAAGATAGTCTGGCTGGCGCCATGGGGTGACGTCCGGAGCGCAAGACCCTGGCGCAACATCATCGTGCACCAGACCGAAGGGCCGGCGGGCTCGGCGCGCGGCGGCGCGCAAGCGCAAGCGAAGACCCCGACGCGGCGCGGCGTCACCGTGTGGGTCGAGACCGACGGCACGGTCTATTGGGCGGTCGCGGAAAACCTGGTGCCGACCCATGGCGACGGCGCCAACCGCAACGACAACAAGTTCATCGACAACCGCGCGACCTATCGCCAGGTCGTGCGCGACAATTCGATCGGCGTCGAGTTCGCCGGCAATTATCCTGATGTCGCGGCCGGCCCCACCGAGGCGCAGGTCGCTGCGTGGCAGATCCTCGTGAAGGTGCTGCGCTCGCGCTACGACATCCCGCTCGAACGCGTCTATGCCCACAACTGGATCGACTACAAGGACGCGCGCTATTGCGAAGGCTGCTGGCTCGCGACCCTGGCGAGGATGTGGGGGGAGTGACGGAGGCGTCACACCGCCTGCGCCATCCAGCCGAAGAACCGTCGCATCAATCCCGGCCGCTCCGGCAATTCGGGCGGTCCATCTGCCGCCAGCACGCGTTTGAAGAAGTAATCCAAAAACACCATGTCGTTCGGCTCGGTGACGGTGAAATTCTCCTCGCCGAAGAACACGCTGTAACTGAAGAAGAACGGACCCATGAGCGGGATGGTCGCTGTGCCCGCATAATCCTTCGATATCACGAACTCGGACGGCTCCAGCCCGCGCTCGCGCATCGCCTGCTCGACCAGCGGCAGCTTGCGCATGAACTGGGCTGAGAAGCCGCCGACGGTGGATTGTAGGATGATCGACATGGTGATCGTCCAATCGATGCTGTCGGTCCGATCATTCTGGGTCGGATGACCGGCGAGGCCGGTTCAAGATGACTGGCCCCGCGCCTCCGCGAACATGCTGGACATCACACGCAAAAAAGCCGGCGTTGCCGCCGGCTTTCTGTCTTTTCGATCCGCCAATTTCTCGCCGCGGCGAAGCCCGCTTAGTGCGCGGCTTCCAGCGCGGCCTGTTCGGCCCTTGCGATCGTGCCCTTGACCGCGGACTGCACCTTCTCGAAGGCGCGGACCTCGATCTGGCGGACGCGCTCGCGCGACACGCCGAACTCGGCAGCGAGGTCTTCCAGCGTCATCGGCTCATCGGCGAGGCGGCGAGCCTCGAAGATGCGGCGTTCGCGCGGGTTGAGCACGCCCATGGCGCCGTTCAGCGCGTCACGGCGTTCGTCATACTCCTCGTGCTCGGCCAGCATGGCTTCCTGGTTGGGCGTATTGTCGACCAGCCAGTCCTGCCATTCGCCGGCTTCGCCGTCGTCGCGGATCGGTGCGTTGAGCGACGCGTCGCCACCGAGGCGGCGGTTCATGTCGATCACGTCCTGATCGGTGACGCCGAGGCGCTTGGCAATGATCTTCACCTGGTCGGGGCGCAGATCGCCCTCGTCCAGCGCGTTGATCTTGCTCTTCGCCTTGCGCAGGTTGAAGAACAGCTTCTTCTGGTTCGCGGTGGTGCCCATCTTCACGAGCGACCAGGAACGCAGAATGTACTCTTGAATCGACGCCTTGATCCACCACATGGCGTAGGTGGCGAGACGGAACCCCTTCTCGGGTTCGAAACGTTTCACCGCCTGCATCAGGCCGACATTGCCTTCCGAGACGACCTGGGAGATCGGCAGGCCGTAGCCGCGATAGCCCATGGCGATCTTGGCCACGAGCCGGAGATGGCTGGTGACGAGTTGGTGCGCCGCGTCGCGATCGTCATGCTCGCGCCAACGCTTGGCGAGCATGTATTCCTGCTGGGGTTCCAGCATCGGGAACTTGCGGATCTCGGCGAGGTAACGGGAAAGGCCGGATTCTCCATTGAGGACCGGCAAAGCAGCGGTACGGGCCATACTGAAGCCCTCCAAAGGTTCAGGCCCCCGATAGCGGCGGGCCAGGCAGACGACCGCTGTGTTAAAGCCGGCCGTAGCTGCGATGTTCCGTTGGTCATTTCCAACGCACGCGCAATATACCCCATGGGGGGCCAAAAAGGGAAGGATTGCTGACGTCACGACCCCGTGTGGCAGCTATAACTTTTTGTAATGTAACGCTTTTCTTAAAGGGCCTGCGTCATACCGCCGCTTTCAGGGAGCCTTGGAGGAGAAGCAAATCCTCCGGCAAAGCCGCCTCCCAGTGGAGTAATTCTCCGGTCCTCGGGTGCTCCAATACCAGCAAATACGCATGCAGGGCCTGCCGCCCAAGCGCGGTCAGCGCGACCTGCGACTCGGGACCGAGCTGGTTCGCCTTGGTCTTGAAATGCGGGCCATAGACCGCATCGCCCATCAGGGGATGACCGATATGGGCGAGGTGGACGCGGATCTGGTGGGTGCGCCCGGTCTCGAGCTCGCAGGCCAGCAGCGTCGCGATCGGCTTGCCGTCGCGCCCGTTAAAACTTTCCAGGATCTCCCAATGCGTCACCGCCTCGCGGCCGCCCTGGCGCACCGCCATCTTCTCGCGCGCATGCGGATGGCGGTCGATCGGCGCGTCGACGGTGCCGCGATGGCGGCCAGGGACGCCCCAGGCAAAGGCCATGTAGCCGCGGCGCATCGCACCGGTGCGGCCGTGGTCGGCGAATTGCGCGGTCAGCGAGGCATGGGCGAGGTCGTTCTTGGCGACCACCATCAGCCCCGTCGTGTCCTTGTCGAGCCGGTGCACGATGCCGGGCCGGCGCACCCCGCCGATGCCCGACAGCGAAGAGCCGCAATGGGCGATCAGCGCGTTCACCAGCGTGCCGGTCTCGTGGCCGGCCGCGGGGTGCACGACCAGGCCCTTCGGCTTGTTGATGACGATGATATCGTCGTCCTCGAACACGATATCGAGGGCGATATCCTCCCCCTTCGGCTCCGGTGGGGCCGCTTCCGGCACGTCGATTATGATCGTATCCCCGGATGTGACGTGATAAGCGGGGTCGCGGACCGCGGAGGCCTTCAGGCTCACCGCGCCCGCCAGGATCAGGGCTTTCAGCCTCGATCGCGACAGGTCGGTGAGGTGGGCCGCCAGCACGCGGTCGAGCCGGGTCGAGCCCTCGTTGCCGGCGACGACAACCTCCAACCTTTGCGCAGAGCCAGAATTTTCCATGACGACGACTGATACCGCTGTTCCCGAACCGAGCCCCGAGCAGGCCGCGCTGTTCGCGCGGGTGCGGCGGATGATGCTGATCGCGGGGTTGACCACGGCGCTGGCGATCTGCGCCGTGCTGATCGCGGTGGGCTACCGCCTTTTCAAGTCCGAGGGAAGGGCGGCCGAGGCGCCCAGTGACGTCACCGCCATCCTGCCGAAGGGCGCCAAAATCGTCTCGACCGGCCTCGCCGGCGACCGCCTCGTGGTCACCCTGGATGTGGGGGGCGTGATAGAGATCCGCGCCTTCGACGCCCACACGCTCAAGCCGGCCGGACGACTGAAATTCGCCAATGAGCCGTAAAAGGCTCCTCGGGGTCCTTGCGGCGGACAAATTTCGAGGCTATTGGCTAGCCCTCACGCTCCCTTCGTCTAGCGGTTAGGACGCGGCCCTCTCAAGGCTGAAACAGGGGTTCGATTCCCCTAGGGAGCGCCAAATCCGCGATATTCCTCGACTTTTTGCTGCGCCCCCATCCGACGGCGGCCCTGTCCGGCCGCGCGATCTCGCTTGGTCATAGGTTGCGCGCCGCAGCGTTGACGCTGATGCTGATGAAGCGATCGAGTGAACCCGCCCTCACATTCACTCCGGCGCAAAGTAAGCCACATCGCGCCGTCGCTTCCGTGCCGCGCGATGGTTGCATGACGAGCGCACGGCTCGGGCTCCCCTCAGCGCCTGTTTGAGTGGCGATCGCGAGAAGAGTCTTGGCCGCAACCCTTGGCCGCAAGTCCTGGCCATAAGTCCTGGCCGCAAGTTCAGTGATGCGCCGAAATGCTCCTGACGGTCTCGGTGAGCATATCACCGGACGTGGAATGGCCGACGTCGCCCAGGCTGATGATGCCGACCATCCGCTTGCTCTTGTTGATCACCGGCAGCCTGCGGACCTGCAGCTTCTCCATGTGATGCATCGCCTTGGCGAGGTCATCGTCCTCGCGGCAGCAATGGATGCCCTCGGTCATCACGTCGCGCGCCGTCGCGCGGCCGGCATCGAAGCTGTGGCTCGCGAGCCCTTTGCAGACGATATCACGGTCGGTCACCATTCCGACCAGCTTGTCATCCTCGCCAATCGGAATGCAGCCGATGTCATGCGCCCGCATCAGTTTGGCAAGCTCGGTGATTGGGGTGTTGGGGCTGACCCAGTCGACACCCTTGTGCATCACGTCTTTGACTTTCATGGCGAGCCTCCGTTCGTGGGTTTCAAGTGCGTTGATGCAATGCAACGGCACCCCCAATCTTCCGAACTCCGACCAGACAAGCGCAGAGACTCTCGCCGCCACCCTGCGGAACAGTATGGCGGCGACCTCGCGGCCAGAGTTCCCGCCCAAGATCGCAACGGCAATGGGCGGTCTAATCCTCAGTCATGCGCGCTGAAGCGCCCATGCGGTGCGTTGGCCGTCAGGCGCGCAAACTGCGCGTGACCCATATGGAGCAGCGTCTCATGATCGCCGGCTTCCATATAGATGTCTGGCTGTGCCTCGATGCTGTCGTCGACGATCATTTCCAATCCGTAGCATTTGCCGACGGCGGGAACCGCACCGTGTGCACAGTCGCTGAACAGCCGATTGACCTCGGTTTCATTGGCCATGTGGACATTGTCGCCGAGGCTTGTCCTCAGGTCCGAGAGGCGGAGGTGATGCGATGCGGGCAAGATGGCCAGCATGTATCCGCCGTCGCGCCGCAACACGATGCCCTTGGCGAGGCGGTCCCCCGAGATATGGCATGCCTCGGCCGTTCGAGCCGACGTCATGCTGAGTTCGTGCGGGATCACCTCGTACTGGATGTTCTCAGCGGCGAGGTATTTCTGGAGCGTGGGAGCAACGGCCATGGCATCACCTCCGATGCGGAATGCAAACCATCCACCGTGAGGTCGACCCTGCAGACTCTCGCCATACGATGGGCGGCTGCCTGACTAGAGACTCAACATAGGTCTTCCATCCGCAAGCTGCAAATCATCATCAGATAGTCGGATAATCGCCTCCTCTTTCGAACCGGCTCTTGCTGCGCTCCGTTTGGGCACCAGGTCTCGCCGAAGTTGTATAGCAATTTCAATTACATAAGAGTTCGCGATGTCCTGAGCGGCGCGCCGGACAAATCCTAAGCCATTGAAAACCTGCACACTCTGGGCAACCATGTGAGCCTGGAGAGACCGCTCTGCTACGCACGTAGCCTCACAGGATGGTCCGCAATGGCGACTTCGGGTCACATGCAGCGCGCTTCGCGAACATCCGCTCCCATCGTCACGCCGGATGCTCAAATCAACCTCGCGGTCGCAGCATGGCAATCCTGATCCCCAGTCTGGGCTTCGCGCGCTTCGACAGCCGTGGAGAGCTACGACTCGCGGAACGGCTCAAGGACTTCCTCGAAGAGAACGCCGTCGTTTGGCACAACCTCCCTGTTGGCCCTCTCAACCGGCATCCGGATTTCATTATCGTTCATCCCGCGAGCGGCCTGCTCGTGCTCGAGGTGAAAGACTGGCGGCTGGAGACGATCGTTTCGGCGGACAAGACCAAGGTCGAGTTGCTGACAAGTCGTGGTGTCGTACGGGAGACCAATCCCCTCGAGCAGGCTCGCAAATATACGTTCGAGGTCGTGCGCACCTTGGAGCGCGATGGGCAATTGCTGTTTCCGCCCGGTCATCGCTACATGGGCCGATCCCTTCTTTCGTTCGGCTTCGGGGCCGTGTTCACGAATATCACGCGCAAGCAGTTCGACCAGACCAATCTCAAGGATGTCTTCGTCGAGCATTTATGTGTGTTCAAGGATGAAATGACGGAGGGCGCCGATCCCGAAGAATTCCGGTCGAGATTGTGGCGCATGGTTTATCCGCGTCTCGGAGAACCTCTATCGATGCCGCAGTTCGACCGGCTGCGTGCGCTGCTCTTTCCAGAAATACGCATACGACAGATTGCCCTGCCTCTGGACGACGCGACTGGGGTCGATCCTGCGGACCGGACGCTTGCGGTCATGGATATGCATCAGGAGCAGTTCGCGCGCAGTCTGGGAGAGGGGCATCGGATCATTCGCGGCGTCGCCGGATCGGGCAAGACGCTGATCCTGGCCTTCCGGGCCGAGTATCTGGCGCGCGCGGCGTCAAAGCCGGTGCTCATCCTGTGCTACGCCAATGGCATCGCCGGGCGGCTTGAGGATGCCATGCAGAGCCGGGGCGTAGAGAACCGCGTTCAGGTTCTTACCTTTCATTCCTGGTGCTACCGGATGCTGCGGACGTATGGGATTCCCGCCCCATCAGAGCGAGACTATCCTGACTACGCAAAGCGACTGGCTGCGAGCGTTTCAGAGGTCGTGAAGGCTGTAGATGAAGGCCATATCCCGGCGGAGCAGTACGACGCTGTCCTGATTGACGAGGCCCACGACTTCGAGCCGCAATGGCTCGCGCTTGCGGCCAAGATGGTGAACCCGCGCACCAAGGCGTTGATGGTCGTCTACGACGACATCCAGGCCATCTACAAAGGACGTGAACGCCCGGTGTGGAGTCAGCTCGGCATCGAAGCCAAGGGCAGAACGACCGTGTTGAAAGTCAACTACCGCAACACGGCGCAAATCGTCGCCTTCGCGAGACGCTTCGCTGCAGACGTCATTGGCGCTCCGGGCATCACGGCCGACGATGAGCACGCCATCCTGTTGCCCGAAGATGCGGGTCGGCAAGGACTGGAGCCGGACGTTCGGCGGTGCGTGAGCGTCGACGCAGAAGCTCACTGCGTCGCCGAATGGTTTCTCGATCGGAAAAAGGCCGGGTACGAGTGGTCGCAGATGGCGTGTCTCTATCCGGAGCACTGGATCGGCGGGCGGGTCGCGCAGATACTCGCCACGCATGGCGTGCCGATCGATATGGCCAAAGACAATCGCAACAGAGTCTCGATCAAGCGGGTGGCCGTGCGGTTCTTGAGCATGCACAGTGCGAAGGGGCTGGAGTTTCCCCGCGTCGCCATCGCTGGCCTGGGCTTGCTCGGCCGTCACGGTGAGACCGTCGAGGGAATGCGTCCGATTGACCTATGTCGGGGTGACCCGGGCGACTCACGAGGCGCTCCTGACCTATTCGAGCGAGTCCGCCTTGGTGCAGCGTTTGATTGCGTAGACTGGCACAGCCGCTCCCTCACGCCGTCGTGCCGTCGATCGAGCGGCGGATCACCTTCTGCACTTCCCCATTCGACAGGAACAGGTCGTGGTTGATGATGCCCAGCCTTCCTGGGAGGCATCGACCACGCGCACGCCGAGCCGGGCGATGGCGGCTTTCTCGGCGGCGCCGACCCGCGTCATTCCGCCTGCGATCGATGTCGATGTCGGGCGCAATTATGGTGACAGTGCACTCAATTCGCTCCATCGTCGCTACTCGATAGCGGAGAGCTGGCTCATTATGGAAATCCAATTGAGTACACTGTCACTTGTAATTCTGATGATTGCGCGAAGGCGAGACAGACCATCTCGCCTCCCATGGAAATGCAATCAGTGGCAGCTGCTGCATTCGCAGCTTCGACTAGCGGTGAATTGAGTGCCCCGTCACCCCGATAGCGAATTCCTCGTCGCGCGAAGTATCTCGTCCGACAGCTTGGGATCGTTCACCGCCCGGGCGAGGACCAAGGCCCCGACCAGGGAGGCGGTGGCGGCGAGCGCCTTGTCCCTACTCTGCCGTGGCTTCAGCGTGGAGGCCATTCGGCCGCTCAGGAAAGCGATCGCGCCCCGCACGCCGGCCGTGAAGCGCTCTCTCACGCCGCGGCTCTGGCGCGACATCTCGCAAGCCAGGGCGGCAAAGGGGCAGCCGCTTGCCGGATCGTCGCGATGGGCCGGCGAGAGGTAGTCCGAAACGTAATCGTCGAGAGCAAAGGCCTCGGGCAATTCCTGCGCCTTGGCCGCGATCGCGTAGGCCACCGCTTCTTCGACGAGCCGTTCCTTGGAACCGAACTGACTGTACAGGCTGCCGTGTGTCATCCCGGCCGCCTCGGCAAGAGCATCGACACCCACGCCGGAGATGCCGCGCTCGCGCATCAGGCGGGAGGCGGTATCGAGGATGCGCTCGCGATTCTTCGCCGCCTGTTCTTTTGAAACGCGCATGTTCGCTGGTCCTCAATCACGGGGCTTGACAATTATAATTACGGTCGTCATGTATATCAATAGTTACGATCGTAATCAAAATGTTTCTAGCCGAGTGGTGGCGCCGGAGAGGCTTATGAACAGGATTGAACCGAAGATCGCGCTGGTGACCGGCGCCTCGTCAGGAATCGGACAGGCCACGGCGGAGCGGCTTGCGAACGCCGGCTATAACGTGTTTGGCACCAGCAGGCGGGGCACACAGGCTGGCAAGCATCCGTTCGAGATGCTGTCACTCGACGTGACCAGCGATGCATCGGTAGAAGCAGCCGTCAGCGAAGTGATACGGCGCGAGGGCCGCATCGACCTGCTCGTGAACAATGCCGGCTTTGGTGTTGCCCCTGCGGGGGCGGAAGAGAGCTCGATGGATCAGGCACGAGCGATCTTCGACACGAACTTCTTCGGGCTGATCCGGATGACGCGGGCCGTCGTGCCACACATGCGACGCCAGGGGAGTGGCCGCATCATCAACATCGGCTCTGTGCTTGGCTTTCTACCGATGCCGTATGGCGCGCTCTATGCCGCAACCAAGCACGCGGTGGCCGGCTACTCGGAGTCGCTCGACCATGAACTGCGCACGAGAGGCATTCGGGTCTCGGTGATTGAGCCCGCGTACACCAAGACGCCGTTCGACGCGAACTTCCTGGAGCCCGATGCCAAGCTCGATGAATATCGCGAGGCGCGCGCGGGCGTGACCAAGAGGGTGAACGAGGTGATGGCAACGGCCGAACAGCCGGCCGTAGTGGCCGAGACCGTGCTGAAGGCGGCGAGCGCGATGCGGCCGCAAGTCCGGTACGCGGCTGGCAGCCTCGCGAAGCGACTGCGATTCTTGCGGCGATTTGCGCCAGTCGGCTTGGTGGATGCCGGCATACGAAAAGACCTGCGTCTTGATGTGCGGGCGTCGCAGTCCGCCCGCACCGCCCGGGCCTTCTGACCGCAACAACCGGCGTACGCGCGGCCACTTGCCACCGCGACTGCAAGGAACCTTCGGACCGAGAGGGAAGATGAAAGCTCTTGTCTTCAAACGTTACGGCAAGCCGAATCAGGTCGCATTGGCTGAAATTCCCCGGCCGACGCCCAAGCCGAACGAAATTCTGGTCCAGGTTCACGCCGCGGGCTTGAACCCGATCGACAACATGATTCCGAAAGGAACATTCAAGCCCATCCTCAAGTTTCAGCTGCCGGCAACGCTGGGCAGTGATCTTGCGGGCGTCGTCGTCGATGTCGGAAGCAGCGTGACCCGCTTCAAGCCGGGCGATGCCGTCTTCGCCAGCATCTTCGATTTCGGAACCGGTGCTCTCGCCGAATTCGCGCGCGTGCCGGAGCATGCCGCCGCGCTCAAGCCGCCAAACCTGGACTTCGTGCAGGCGGCCTCGATCCCGATGGTCGGCCTGACATCGTGGCAGGCGCTCAAGGAGCGCATGCGTCTCAAGCCCCATCAGAAGGTGTTCATCCCCGCGGGCGCCGGCGGGATCGGCACCTTTGCGATCCAGCTCGCGACATATCTCGGAGCCCGGGTGGGAACGACGACCAGCACAGGAAATGTCGATCTGGTGCGCAGCCTCGGGGCTGACGAGGTGGTCGACTACAAGACACAGCAATTCGAGGACGTGCTGCGGGACTACGACGCCGTGCTAGGCACGGTCAGGGGCGATGCGCTCGAAAAATCGCTTCGGATCCTGAAGCCGGGAAGCACGATAGCTTCGCTCATCGGGCCACCGGACGCCGCGTTCGCGCGCGCCCGAGGGATGAACTTCTTCATGGTGTTCCTGTTCGGATTGCTGAGCCGCAAGATCATTCGCCATGCCGGCAAGATTGGCGCGGAATATTCATTCCTGTTCGTGCATCCCGACGGTAGCCAACTCGCCGAGATCGGCGAGCTTCTCAAGGCCGAGCGCATCCGGCCGGTGATCGACAAGGTATTTCCGTTCGAACAGGCGAAGGCGGCGCTGGCGTATCTCGAAAAGGGGCGAGCCAAGGGGAAGGTCGTAGTCCAGATGAGGTCAAGCGCCAATTCTGGCTAACAAAACGTCCATACCGCGTCCAACAACGAGGTGTTTCGGAAGGGCCCGGGGAGCGCCATTTCGTCGGCCACCCCCAGAATTCGGCCGCCTTCCCCTCGTAGCCGCGACGACGATGCTCAGGAGCCAGCTTTCGCATGGCTCGGCGCAGCCACTCTCTCACGCCGTCGTGCCGTCGATCGAGCGGCGGATCACCTTCTGCACCTCCGAATTCGACAGGAACAGATCGTGGTTGATGATGCCCCAGCCTTCCTGGGAGGCATCGACCACGCGCACGCCGAGCCGCGCGATGACGGCCTTTTCGGCGGCGCCGACCCTGGTCATTCCACCTGCGATCTGGCCCGACAGCGCGAGTGCGCGGTCGTTCGTCGCGGCGATCACGGTGATCTTGCCGGCCAGCGGACCGATGCGCTGGATCGCCGACGAGAACACGTCCATGTCGATATCGGGCGCGGCAAACACGACCGCGCCGATCTTGCTCGTGACGGTGTCGCCGTATCGCGCATGGAGCTGACGCAGGCTTTCGAGCGTCAGCATGGTTCCCATGCTGTGGGCGACGATGTGCACGCGGCCGGCGCTTGGCGCCGACACGAGCGCGGAGAGCACGCGTTCGAAATCGTCGCGCGACCACATCGCGCTGTCGCGGTCATAGGCATAGTCGAACAGGCCGGCCTTGGAGGGCCAGGAGAACACCATCGTCCGGCCGCGGAACTTGATGCCATCGGAGAGATGGGCGCCGTCCAGCACGGCCGTCTCGAATGTCTGCTTGAAGCCGTGCACATAGATCAGCACGTCGCCTGTCCCGGCCTGCGCGGCGAGATCGCCAGCGTCGGCCGGCACCGGTTCGACCCGATCAAGGCGCCAGTCGCCAAGTCCAACGGAGGCGAGGGACAAACGGCTCTCGTCCGGCGCCGCCAGCTTGGCCCGCGCGACCGTCATGGCCGTCGCGCGTTCCGGCCCAAACCAGGGTTTGGCACGGGCGCCGTTGACGGGCTTGCGCGTGGTGGTGACAAGCACTGTCGGGTCAAGCGAGAGCGACGACGCGTCGAAGCGCGCGCCGGTTGCACCCAGGCCAGCGCATCCGCCGAGTGCGACGGCACTTCCTGCCGACATAAGCCCGCCGAGGAAAGCGCGGCGCGAAACGGAATGACGGGAGTCGCGTTGCTGAGGACGTCGGACGATCACTGGGAACCTTTGGGAACTTTGCCCACCTCACGCCGCCCCGCCTAGCTCACTGAATGACAATGCAGGCGAGAAGACGGCGGAGCCGCTTCGCGGCCGGTTCAAAAGTCATGGCCTTCGAACAGGTGCCGCATCAGCCGATGATGCCGATCGCGTGGAGCGTGCACAATCGCGCAAGGCTTACTCCGTGGCTTTCGCCGCGTAGGCCCCGCCCCGTCAAGCGAAACAGGCCAAAGTTCTGTCAACCCCTCCTCACAAAAATATTCCACTTTACCGAAATTCGGATTTGTCGTATGTGTCGGCCATCCCAGCCCACCAAAGGGGCGGTCGTACGTCGTTTCGAACGCGGGCGGGGAGTTGCGGTGGACGCGGGCGGCGTTAAAGGCGGAGCTTGCGCGTGCAGGGCGAGGTCATCTCGTGAGCAAGCGTGACCCGCGAAGACGAACGGCGCCCCTGCGTACGGCGAAACCGTGTGGTCCTGGCCGTCGTTGCTACGGTCAAGCCTTTCGCGGAGATGCGAGCGAGCCCAACCGGGCAGACTGCATCATCCAATTCGCTGGGCGAGGGAGGCCAGAAGGAAAGTTCGGCTCCCGGGAGAGCGCGGCATATTGGCCGTCAGACCATCGCGCAGGGAAGGCCTGGTATCGGCTGCCCTGTATCTCCCCTGTGCATTGCGTGTGCATCTGTTCAGCACGGGGGTCTTTACGGGTGCCAGCCGGCGCCCGGCCTTCCCTGCACCCTTTCTTTCCGAGAGGGTGAGGAGAGCAGCATCACTCGGGCAAAACATGCCGCGAGGACGCGGGCGCGCGTCAGCGGGTTGCCTGCCAGATGACCTTCCGTGCGAGCATGATGCGTCGGCTTCAGTGGAGGTGGTCGTCGCTTCCGGAATCTGCCTTGATGCGATTTCGAGGTGGAGGGAGTGACGATATGAGCGGCTTGGTGATCTCTGGCGGCCGGGTGGTAGATCCCGCGAGTGGGATGGACGCCGTCGGCGACGTGGCGGTGGTGGACGGCAAGGTCGCCGCGGTCGGCACGGGCCTCGGCGGTGCCGAGCGGGTGATCGACGCGACCGGGCTCGTGGTTGCCCCCGGCTTCATCGACCTGCACGCCCATGGCCAATCGATCCCGGCGGACCGCATGCAGGCGTTCGACGGGGTGACGACCACGCTCGATCTCGAGGCCGGCGTGCTGCCGGTCGGGTCGTGGTATGAGCGCCAGGCGAGAAAAGGCCGCGTGCTGAACTACGGCGCCGCCACCAACTGGGCGTTTGCGCGCATCGGCGCAATGACCGGCTCCAATGCGGAGAGCTCGCTGGAGGCGTTCGGCAACGCCATGCGCGACCGCCGCTGGATGGACAACGTGGCGAGTGATGCGGAGGTCGCCGGCATTCTCGAGCGTCTTTCGCGCGGTCTCGATGAAGGCGGCATCGGCGTCGGCATCCTCAATGCCTACGCGCCGGGCGCCGGCGTGCAGGAGCTGACCGCGGTCTGCCAGCTCGCCGCCGCCAAGGACGTGCCGACCTTCACCCACGTCGCCTTCATGTCGCGCATCGACCCCGAGAGCGCGGTGGAAGCCTATATTCGCCTGATCGGCTATGCCGGCGCCACCGGCTCGCACATGCACATCTGCCATTTCAATTCGTCGAGCAAGACCGACGTCGAGCGTTGCCGCGTGCTGATCGCGAAGGCGCAGGCGCAGGGCCTGCCCATCACGGTCGAAGCCTATCCTTACGGCACCGGTTCGACCGTGCTGGCCGCCGCCTTCTTCAGCGACCCCGAATTCGTCGAACGCAACGGCACCGGCTACGATTCCGTGCAGCGCGTGACCGACGGCTATCGCTTCCATGACCGCGAGGAGCTCTTGAAGGCGCAGGCCGAAGAGCCGTCCTCGCTGGTGCTCTGGCACATCCTCGACATCGATAACAATGCGCATCACCGCGACCTGCTCGACATGTCGGTGCTGTATCCCGGCGGCGCGATCGCGTCCGACGCGATGCCGTGGACGACGTCGGACGGCAAGACCTACACCGGCGATGCCTGGCCGCTGCCTGACGATGCCACCTCGCATCCGCGCTCGGCCGGCTGCTTCACGAAATTCATCCGCGAATGGGTGCGCGAGCGCAAGACCGTGTCGCTGCTCGAAGGCGTGCGCAAATGCGCGCTGATCCCGGCGGAAATCCTGTCGCAGAGCACGCCGGCGATGCGCGCCAAGGGCCGGCTGACGAAGGACGCGGACGCCGACATCGTCGTGTTCGACTACGAGAAGCTCTCGGACCGTGCGACCTTCACGGCGATGAACCGCCCCTCCGAAGGCGTGCGGCATCTCGTGGTCAGCGGCCAGGTGCTGATCAGCGACGGCGTGCTGGATCTGGCGGCGCGGCCGGGTAAGCCGGTGCGCCGCCCCGTCGTCGGGGGCTGACCCATGCCGGTCCCCATTCTCCTGGTGACGGGCTTTCTGGGGGCGGGCAAGACCACGGTCGTGAACCATCTGTTGGCGCATGCGGAGGGACGGCGGATCGCCGCGATCGTCAACGATTTCGGCGCTATCAACATCGATGCGGAACTGATCGCGGGCGCCAGCGACGGCGTTGTCAGCCTCGCCAACGGCTGCATCTGCTGCTCGCTCGAAGGCGATCTCCTGCGCACGCTTTCGACACTGCTGCGGCGAGATCCGAAACCGGACTACATCGTGATCGAGACCAGCGGCGTCGCCGATCCCGCCGACATCGTCCGCAATCTGATGGACCCCGTGATCCTGCGCGAGGCGCCGCTGGAGACGGTGCTGTGCGTGATCGACGCCGCGACACCGCCGGCCGCCCTGGACGATGCCCTCCAGCGCTCGCAATTGCGCGTAGCCGATATCGTGGCGCTGACCAAGCTGGATCTGGCGGAAGAGGGCGCGGGTGCGCGGATGCGTCAGGCCATCCGCGCCTTGCGCCTTCCGGCCGTGGTGGTCGAGGCGCGGCATGGCGAGATTCCGTCCGCGCTGCTGTTCCCCGCGAACGTCGAGCGTGCGCCCGTGGCGCGCGATCCGGGCCCGAAACGACCGGCGGAGGAGCGCTTCGAGACGCTGAGCTGGACCTCGGACCGCCCGATCTCGCTGCCCCGCCTGCAGCAGGCCATCGGCAAGCTGGCGCCAAAACTCGCGCGCGCAAAAGGCCTGTTCGAGACCGTCGAGCAGCCCGGCCGCCAGATGGTGTTTCAATTCGCCGCCGGCCGCGCCACGCTCGCCCCTGGCGAGGCGCCCGCACCGGGCGCGCCGCGCACACGGATCGTCTTCATCGCCGAACTCGGCGTGCTGTCGAAGGCCGAGCTCGACGGCATCATGGAGGCGTGCGTTGCCGAATGAAGCTGCAGTCTGTGCCGTCTCACGCGAATTGGGCGACGCCGTTTCCGATCGACCAGTTCTCCGCGGGGGCGTCGAGCACGTTGACGAACACGTCCTCGGGCCGGATGCCCGGGCTTTCGCCGAGCAGGTCGGCGATGCGGCGGTACAGCGCTTTCTTCTGCTCGGGAGTGCGCGAGGCGAACACCGTGATCTGGATCAGCACCGCGTCGTCGCTGCGCGCGACGCCGTAGGCATTGCCACAGCGGAAATTCGCCGGCTCGTGCTCGCTGATGGTCATGAACTCGTCGCCCTCGGGCACGCTCAGCGCCTCGCGCATGGCGCGGTAGAGGCCGTCGAGAATCGCCTGCCGGTAGGCTTGCGGCTTGCCGGCGCGCATCGAGATGTGGAGCAGAGGCATCGCGCGTCCCTTTGCATGCGGGCCCGACCAGCAGGGCGAATGCGTGCGCCGCTGTTCGGCCCAGTGTTGAAACGGGCTATCAATTCCAATTGGTTTTTGACACGATGTCGAGAAAGCATGTTCTTGACGTCGTGTCAAATACTTCCAAAAGGAGCCGAGCTTGCGGCCGCGCGAATTCGATCATGACGAGGTCCTGCGCATCGCGTTCGACCAGTTCTGGCGCAAGGGCGTGCGCGGCACCTCGCTGTCGGACATCGCGCGCGATGCCGGCGTCCAGCGCGGCAGCCTCTACAACGCCTTCGGCAGCAAGGAAGCGCTGTTCCTGCAGGCCTATGAACGCTATGCCGGGGATTATCTCGCAGCGCTGCAGAAGGCGCTCGGGACGGGCTCCTTGCGCAAGCGCCTCACCGCGTTCTTCGATCTGACCATCACCAATTTCCGCTCGGGCACGCCGCCGCGCGGCTGTCCGACCACGCGCGGGCTGATGGAGCTCGGCGCCGCGGAAGGCGAGGGGTTGGACGAAGACGCGCGCCAGGTCTTTGCGGGCCTTATTTCGCGTATCACAGCACTGGTTCAGGACACGTTGTCGGCAGGCGCCGAGCGCGGCGAGTTCAACGGCAATGCCGCGGCCGCGGCGCTGCACATCGTCACCGTGACGCGCGGCCTCGCCGTGCTCGAACGTGCCTTCGGCGACGAGCCGCAATTGCGCAAGATCGCCGCGCACACCATCGATCTCGTGCTCGGCAGGAAAGGCGGCTAGATGTCAGCACAGAGCAAGCGCGTTGACCGCCCGTGTCGCCGCGGCTTCCTTGCCCGAGCCGACGAACGCGCAGACGATGGATTCGAGCTCGCCCGGCTGCTTGCGGCGCGCGACCGCCAGCAACCGCATCAATTCCGTCTCGTCCTTCGACAGCCGACGACAGGACGGCGGCATGAAGCACAGTTCGCATGGCCGGCCGCTGCGCAGGATTCTGACCAGCGCGGCAGCCCGCGCCACCAGCAGCGGACTGTCGGCAATGCCAGGCGCCTCGTCGGCAAAGCGATAGGCGGCCTCCCAGCAATCGGAGGCGCCGGTGGTGTAGGCCGCTCCGATGAAGCGGAACAGCGACAGCGCGACGCGGCAGAAATCATCGTAGCTGTCGACGCAGGGGCGCGCTCCAAGCGCGGCCTGGAGCGGACAGAGCCGCGATTGGCCGGCGTCCGGCACAGAACCGCAAATATCCGGGGTCATGACCGATCTCGTCAGTGCAATGTCGGGCTTCCAACCAGCCAGCTCTTCATCGCCATGGTCCGGTCATGGTCGAAGGATCGCACCTGCCGGTCGGGCATGATGAGACCAGCCATGCGGAAGATCGTGGCGAGACCCCGCACGGGCGCCAGCGCCCAATCGGCGCCGACCGGCGGCAGCCAGCTCTCGAACCGTTCGCGCACGATGTCGATGCGATCCTGTTGTGCCGCGGCGATGGCCTGCAGAATCCCGCGCTCGCTGTCCGACATGCGCGGACAGGTCGGGCAGTGCACCTCGATCGCGGTGTGGGCCGTGCAGGCGAAGATCTCGATGATGGATTCCAGCGAGAGCACGGCATCGCCCACGCGGAAATGGTCGTACACCTCCTGGACATCGGCTGCGGTCGGAACGGCGCCGCCGCTGCGTGCCTTGGCCCGGAATCCCCAGATGAAGAGCCGTTCCGCCGCACTGAGCGCGGGAAGATCGACAGACCCTGATGATGTCGATTGATGCATGAAACCTCTGGCCCTTGGCTGCGCTCACGCCACAGCTGGCGCTGATTGTCTGCATCGATCGTTCTGCCGGAGCCCGCCCCAAGTCAACGCTCGCAGGGGCGATATCGAGGTCTTCTAGTTTTGAAGAGGTTTATATTCGAAGACGGGCGCGGCGCCGCGAGGGCGCGAAAGCCGTGCGCGGCGGCCGGGCCTCGGCGGCCGCTTGGGGAACCCGAATGCTTAAAGCTTTGCTAAGAGGATCGGGATAAATTGGCATGTCTGTCCCGCCAAATTTCGTGAGCTCCGATGATTTTCTCCCGCATCAGTTTCAAGCTGGTCCTGATTGTCGGCATCAGCCTTCTCGGCATGATCGCGCTGGCGCCGATCGCGCTGTCGACCCTGCGCACGCAGATGGTCGCCGATCGTCAGGCCAAGACGCAGCAGATGGTCGATGTCGGCTACGGCATCCTCGCCCACTACCAGAAGCTCGAGAGCGACGGGAAACTCCCGCGCGAACAGGCCCAGGCCGCCGCGATCGCCGAGATCAAGAGCCTGCGCTACGACAAGGTCGAGTATTTCTGGATCAACGACATGGCCCCGAAGATGGTCATGCATCCGATCAAGCCGGAGCTCGACGGCAAGGATCTGTCCGGGATGAAGGATCCCGCCGGCAACGCGCTGTTCATGGGCTTCGTCGACGTCGTCAAGAAGCAGGGCGCGGGCTTCTACGGCTACCTCTGGCCGAAGCCCGGCTTCGACCAGCCGGTCGGGAAAATCTCCTATGTGAAGGGCTTTGCGCCTTGGGGCTGGATCATCGGCACCGGCATCTATCTCGACGATGTCGACGCCGTGTTCCGCCAGGCTGCGACGACGTTCGGCTACGTCTGTCTCGCCGTGCTGGTCCTGGTCCTCGGTGCGTCCTTCGTGATCGGCCGCAGCGTGACCCGGCCACTGGCAAAAATCACCGCGCTGACCGAGCGGCTTGCCGCCGGCGACAGCGCGTTCGAGGTGCCCTATACCGACCGCAACAACGAGGTCGGCGGGCTCGCCAAGGCGCTGGCCGTGTTCAAGGACAATGCGTCGGCCGTCGGGCGGATGCATGCCGAGCAGCAGGAGGCGAAGCAGCGGGCCGACGGCGAGAAGCGCAAGGCGATGACCGATCTCGCCGGCAAGTTCGAGGCGAGCGTTCAGGCCGTCGTCCGCGACGTCTTCAACGAGGCGCGCGCGATGCAGCAGGCAGCCCAGGGCATGTCGGAAACCGCGGACAAGGCGACCGACCGCGCGAGCTTCGTCGCCTCCGCCTGCCAGCAGGCCTCGAGCAACGTGCAGACGGTGGCCTCCGCCGCCGGCCAGCTGTCGTCCTCGATCTCGGAGATCAGCCAGCGCGTCGCACAGGCCGCGACGGTGGCCGACAAGGCCGCCGCCGACGGTCAGCGCACCAACGACACCGTGCAGGGGCTGGCAGCGGCCGCGCACAAGATCGGCGAGGTCATCGACCTCATCAACCAGATCGCCTCGCAGACCAATCTGCTCGCGCTCAACGCCACGATCGAGGCGGCGCGGGCGGGCGAAGCCGGCAAGGGCTTTGCGGTGGTTGCGAGCGAAGTGAAGTCGCTGGCGAGCCAGACGGCAAAAGCGACCGACGAGATCGGCGCTCAGATCACGGCGATCCAGGCCGAGACCAATCAGGTCGTCGGCAACATCGAGAGCATCCGTGCCACCATCATGGAGGTCAACGAGATCTCCTCATCGATCGCTGCCGCGGTCGAGGAGCAGGGCGCCGCGACGCAGGCGATCGCCCACAGCGTGCAGGAGGCGGCCTCCGGAACCGACCAGGTCTCGCAGAACATCTCCGGCGTCAGCGACGCGACCGCGGCGACCGGCCAGGCCGCAGGCCTCGTGCTGCAATCGAGCGGCCGCCTGACGCAGAAGCTGCAATCGCTCGAAAACGAAGTCAGCGCTTTCGTCGCGGGCGTGCGCGCGGCGTAGCGAAACGCGCTGCGAGAAACTTTCTTTTTCCGCGTCGCGGCATCGGCCGCGACGCCGATGCTGTTTTTCTTGACATGACCTCTGCCGTGCTCGACGTGTAGCGATGTCGATTGACGGCACGTGCGTGCCTTCGAAAAGAAAAGCAACACGGGAAAGACGTCATGAGCGCGGGTCTCAACGAGAAGGATTATCTCGCTACCTTGCGTGGCCTGTGGGACAAGGCTTGGCCGAAAGGCATGCCGCGTTCGCCGAATTATCTGCACGGCGAAGTTCCCTTGTCGGAATATCTGCGCGCCTGGGCGAAGCGCAGTCCGGAGCGGCCCGCAATCATCTTCTACGGCCACGTCACCACCTATGCCGATCTCGATCGGCAGAGCGACCGTTTTGCGGCGCTGCTGCAAGCCAAGGGCGTCGGCAAGGGTGACCGCGTCGCCGTGTTCCTGCCGAACTGCCCGCAATTCCACATCGTGTTCTTCGGCATTTTGAAGCTCGGCGCGATCCACGTCCCCGTCAGCCCGCTGTCGCGCGCGTTCGAGCTGTCCTACGAGCTCAAGGATACCCAGGCCGATGTGATCGTGGCGCTCGACCAGCTCGCCCCCGTCGTCGAGCAAGTCAGGGGCGAGGTGCGCCTGCGCGAGATCATCGTCACCAGCTTTGCCGACGTCGTTCCGGCAGCGCCCGCGTTCCCCACGCCGGACTCGATCCGCACGCCGCGCGTCGCGGTGCCGGGCGCGACCGATCTGCTGCCGGCGCTCGCCGCAACGCCCACACCTACGCCGCTGCCGCCGCCTGGGCTCGATGACGTCGCCGCGCTCAACTACACCGGCGGCACCACCGGCATGCCCAAGGGCTGCGTCCATACCCATCGCGACATGGTGTACACGGCCGCCGCCAATTACGGCATCTCGGTGCTGTCGGACGAGAACAGCGTGTTCATGTCGTTCTTTCCGGAATTCTGGATCGCCGGCGAAAACTTTGGCCTGATCTTCCCGCTGTTCTCCGGCGCGACGCTGGTGCTGCTGGCGCGCTGGGATGCCGTCGGCGCCATGGCGGCGATCGACAAATACAAGGTCACGATCACCGCGATGCCGGTCGACGGCGCAGTCGAGCTGATGGACCATCCGCGCTGGAGCGAGTTCGATCTGTCGTCGCTGCAGCAGGTCCGCGTCGTCTCCTTCGTCAAGAAGCTCAACGCCGACTATCGCAAGCGCTGGAAGGACCTCACCGGCACGATCCTGATGGAGGCAGCATGGGGCATGACCGAGACCCACACCTCCAACACTTTCACATCTGGCTTCCAAGACGACGATTTCGATCTCAACAACCAGCCGATCTTCGTCGGCCTGCCGGTCCCCGGCGCCGAGTTCAAGATCACCGATTTCGAGACCGGCGCATTGCTGCCGCTCGGCGCGGAAGGCGAGATCCGCGTACGGACGCCCTCGCTGCTCAAGAGCTATTGGAACAAGCCGGAGGCGATCGCCGAGTCGCTCGTCGACGGTTGGCTGCGCACCGGCGATATCGGCAACATCGACAAGGACGGCTTCCTGCACTTCCTGGGCCGCCGCAAGGAGATGCTGAAGGTCAAGGGCATGAGCGTGTTTCCGCCGGAGATCGAGGCACTGCTGGGCCAGCACCCGAAGGTGCTAGGCTCGGGCGTGGTCGGGCGCGACGATCCTGACAAGGGGCAGGTGCCGGTGGCCTATATCCAGCTCAAGCCTGAGGCGGTCGGCACCATCTCTGCGGAAGATCTGCGCGCCTGGTGCGCCGAGCGCATGGCCGTCTACAAGATCCCGGAAGTGCGTATTATCGATGCCCTGCCGCTGACGGCCACGGGCAAGGTGAAGAAGCAGGATCTCGACCCGAATCTTCCTGCTGCTGTCTGAATGAGAGAGACGATGTCGTTCAAGAAGCTCCTGATTGCCAATCGCGGCGAGATCGCCATTCGCATCGCGCGCGCGGCAGCCGATGCCGGCATCGCCACTGTCGCGATCCATCCCGCTGATGATGCGCTGTCGCTGCACGTGCGGGTTGCCGACGAAGCGGTCGAAATCCCCGGCCGCGGCGCCCGGGCCTATCTCGACATCGATGCGGTGGTGACGGCGGCGAAAAGCGTCGGTTGCGACGCCGTGCATCCCGGCTACGGCTTCCTCAGCGAGAACGCCGCGTTTGCCAAGGCCTGTGCCGATGCAGGCCTCACCTTCGTCGGGCCGAAGCCGGCGGCGCTCGAATTGTTCGGCGACAAGGTCGCGGCAAGGCAACTGGCAAAGCGTTGCGGCGTGCCGATCATTGCCGGCACCAGCGGGCCGTCGTCGGTGGAGGAGATCACGGCGTTCTTCAGCTCCCTCGGCAGCAATGCTGCGATCGTGATCAAGGCCATGGCCGGCGGCGGTGGGCGCGGCATGCGCGTCGTCGAGAACGCGGCCGATCTCACGGAGGCCTATGCGCGCTGCCAGTCCGAGGCCAAGGCTGCCTTCGGCTTCGACGGTGTCTATGCCGAGCGGCTGATCCGGCAGGCGCGCCATATCGAGGTGCAGATCATCGGCGACAAGCACGGCGCGATCTCCCACCTTTGGGAGCGCGAATGCACCATCCAGCGCCGGCACCAGAAGCTGATCGAGGTAGCGCCGAGCCCGTCGCTGAGCGAGCCCTTGCGCGGCCGTATCATCGAGGCGGCGAAGCAGCTTGCGACGGCGGCGATTTACGACAATCTCGGCACGTTCGAGTTCCTGGTCGACGGCACCGCCGAGGACAGCTTTGCCTTCATCGAGGCCAATCCGCGGCTTCAGGTCGAGCACACCGTGACCGAGGAAGTGCTCGGGCTCGACCTCGTCCGCGCCCAGCTCGCGGTCGCATCAGGCGCAACGCTGTCCTCGCTTGGCCTTGCGCAGGGATCGATCCCGAAGCCGCGCGGCCATGCCATGCAGCTCCGCGTCAACATGGAGACGCTGGACGCATCAGGCGCGACGCATCCGACCGGCGGCGTGCTCGCTGTTTTCGAGCCGCCGTCAGGGCCGGGCGTGCGCGTCGATAGCTTTGGTTACGCCGGCTACAAGACCAGCGCGGCCTTCGACTCGCTCCTCGCGAAAGTCATCGTGCATACGCCGGGCGAAACCTGGCATGATGTCGTTGCAAAAGCCTCGCGCGCCTTGCGCGAGTTCCGGATCGACGGCGTGGTCACCAATATCGCCTTCCTGCAGGCGGTGCTGGCGCATCCTGATTTCAGGACCAACCGAATCGCGACCGACTTCATCGATCGCAATATCGCAAAGCTCGTCGATGCCGCCGACGGTGCGGCCAAGCCGCTCTACTTTGCGCCGACCGAAGGAAGTGGCGTTTACGGCGCGGAGACGCATGTCGCGCAGATCGTGCCTGAAGGCACGGTGATGGTCGCAGCGCCCTTGCAAGGAACCATCGTCACCATTCAGGTGAAGGAGGGCGAGATCGTGCGCCCCGGCCAGCAGCTCGCCGTGATCGAGTCCATGAAGATGGAGCATCTCGTGATGGCCGAGCAGGGCGGCCGGGTGACAAAACTCGCCGCCGGCGACGGTGCCACGCTGCTGCATGGCGAGGCGATCCTCTATCTGGAGCCGCTCGACGTCGCGGCCGACAGCACGACGGCCGAAGCCGATATCGATCTCGACCACATCCGCCCCGACCTCGCCGAGCTGATCGCGCGCCAGGCCAACACGCTGGATGCGAATCGCCCCGCCTCGGTCGAGCGCCGCCGCAACACCAATCAGCGCACCGCGCGCGAGAACGTCGCCCAGCTCGTCGACGAAGGCTCGTTCATGGAATACGGCAGCCTTGCCATCGCGGCGCAGCGCCGCCGCCGCAAGCTCGACGATCTCATCAAGAACACGCCGGCCGACGGTCTCGTCATGGGCGTCGCCACGGTCAATGGCGAGAAGTTCGGGCCCGAGGGTGCGCGCTGCATCGTCGTGGCCTATGACTACACCGTGCTCGCGGGCACGCAGGGCCACATGAACCACAAGAAGATCGACCGCATGCTGACCTTGGCGGAAGATTGGCGCGTGCCGCTGGTGTTCTATGCCGAAGGTGGCGGCGGCCGGCCCGGCGACACTGATCGGCTCGGCATGACCGGTCTCGACGGTCCGTCCTTCGTGCAGTTCGCAAGGCTCTCCGGCCTCGTGCCCGTGATTGGTGTCGTCTCCGGCTATTGCTTCGCCGGCAACGCCGCGATGCTCGGCTGCTGCGACGTCATCATCGCCACCAAGAACGCTTCGATCGGCATGGGCGGTCCTGCGATGATCGAGGGCGGCGGCCTCGGCGTCTATCACCCCGCCGAGGTCGGCCCTGTCTCGTTCCAATCGCCGAACGGCGTCATCGACATCCTCGTCGAAGACGAGGAGGAGGCGACAAGGATCGCGCAAAAATACCTGTCCTATTTCCAGGGCGCGGTGACGGAGTGGGAGGCCGCCGACCAGCGCCTGCTGCGCCGGGCCATCCCCGAGAATCGCCTGCGCGTCTACGATATCCGCAGCGTCATCGATCTCGTCGCCGACAAGGATTCCGTTCTGGAGCTGCGCCGCGACTACGGCGTCGGCATGATCACCGCGCTGATCCGCATCGAGGGAAAACCGTTCGGCCTGATCGCCAACAATCCGCGTCACCTTGGCGGCGCCATCGATGCCGATGCCGGCGACAAGGCCGCGCGCTTCCTCCAGCTCTGCGACGCGTTCGATTTGCCCGTCGTCTCGCTCTGCGACACGCCCGGCTTCATGGTCGGCCCGGAAGCGGAGAAGACCGCGATCGTGCGCCACGTCTCCCGCATGTTCGTCACGGGCGCGAGCCTCACCGTGCCGCTGTTCGGCATCGTGCTGCGCAAGGGGTATGGCTTAGGGGCACAGTCGATGATCGGCGGCGGCTTCCACGCCTCGTTCTTCACCGCGGCCTGGCCGACCGGCGAGTTCGGCGGCATGGGGCTGGAGGGGTACGTCCGCCTCGGCTTCCGCAAGGAGATGGAAGCCATCGCCGACCCCGAGGAGCGCGAGACCTATTACCGCAACAAGGTCGCCGAGCTCTATGCCAACGGCAAGGCGGTCTCGATCGCCTCGGTGTTCGAGATCGACAACGTCATCGACCCCGCCGAGACGCGGCGCTGGATCATGGCCGGACTGCGTTCGGTGCCGAAGCCGCCGGCCAGGGCCGGGAAGAAGCGGCCGTGCATCGATACGTGGTGAGGGCGGTGCAGCAATAGCTGCGTTCCGGTTCCGGATTGACATCCCCGCCTGTGGTGCCAGACTTTGCACAATAATACAGGGTGGAGACGTCCGCGATGGCCAGCCTGTCGGCCTCGAACCATGTCGCCCGCGTCTTGTCCGTCGCCAATCAATTGGCCGACGTCGATGCCTCTTCGCGCATTGCCGATTCCTGGCGGCGCTGCCTGATCAGCCACAAGCTCGACCCCGCCCGCCAGGGACCGCCGCAGACGCTGACCGAGGCCGAGGTCCGGCATGTCGCCGAACCGATGGAGCAGCTGATCCAGCTGGCGACGCCGGAGCTCGAAGACCTCGCGCGGGTGCTGCGCGAGGCCGGCTATTGCGTCAATCTCGCCGACCCCAGCGCCACGATGCTGTGGAGCCGGCTGCCCGGCCCGGCCGATACTGAGATATTCATGCGCTGGAAGGTCTATACCGGCTCGAATTTTTCCGAGGCTTTCGAAGGCACCAACGGGCTCGGCACCGCACTTGCGGAGCAAAGGCCGATCCTGGTGCATCGTGACGAGCATTTTCGCGCGCAGTGGCACATGTTCTCCTGCGCCGTGGCGCCGCTGTTCGACCACGCCGGTCGCCTCGCCGGTGCCGTGAACATCACCTCTTGCCGAGAGGATCTCGAGCGCGCTGCGCATCAGCTCGCGCTCGCGGTGACGATGGAGGCGACGCGGCGCATGGAGGGCGCGATCTTCCGCGGTCATTTCCGCAACGCCTGGATCGCGACCGTGCCGGGCGACGGCGGCAGCGGTCTGCTCGCCTATGACGACGATCGCCGCATCGTCGGCGCCTGCCGTTCGGCGCGCGCACTGCTGGGCCTCACCGACGGCTTGATCGCATCCGGCATCGACCTGTCGCGCTACGTCAAGTTCGATCGTCATGCCGCCCGCGGCGTGGACGAGACAGTCGAGTTGCGTCGCGCCGATGGCAGTGCGTTAGGGCAGGGGCATGTTGCGCCGCCCCTGCAGACGAGATCATCGGCGCGTCCGCTCGCGCCGCGCCGCGATGCGCCTGTCGATCGCTTCGACGCGCTGCACCGGCTCGCCGGCCGCGATCCCGGGCTGATCAGGAGCGTGAAGCGGCTCCGAAGCATCGGCGATCACAATCTGCCGGTGCTGCTCCATGGCGAGACCGGCGTCGGCAAGGACGTGTTCGCGCGCGCCATTCACGCCGCGAGCAGCCGGGCGCGCAGCAATTATGTCGCACTGAATTGCGCGGCGATGCCGGAGAGCCTGATCGACGCCGAGCTGTTCGGCTACGAGGCCGGCGCGTTCACCGGGGCGCGGCGCGACGGCTCGAAGGGCCTGATCGTGCAGGCCGACGGCGGCACGCTGTTCCTCGACGAGATCGGCGACATGCCGATCGCCCTGCAGACGCGTTTGCTACGCGTGCTGGAAAACCGCGAGGTCTGGCCGCTCGGCGCACTCAAGCCTGTCGCCGTCGACATCCGCCTGATCAGCGCCACCCACCGCGATCTCGGCCGCATGGCCGAAGAAGGCGGCTTCCGCGCCGACCTCTATTTCCGCCTGCGTGGCCTGGAGGTGCGGCTGCCGGCCTTGCGCGAGCGTGCCGACCGGGACGACGTCATCCGCCAGATCGCGCGCGAGGAGGCGCCGAACTGCAGGCTTTCGGACCAAGCGTGGTCGCAACTCTCGGCCTATTCCTATCCCGGCAACATGCGCCAGCTCCGCCACGTGTTGCGGCTCGCCGGCTGCACGGCGGAGAATGGCGTCATCACCGATGCGGATCTCGACCTGCCGCCGTTCGGGAAAGCGGAGCCGGACCTCGAAGCGGCCGAGCGCGCCACGATCGTCGAGGCGCTCCGCAAGCACGGCGGACGCGTCACCGAAGCAGCACGGGCACTGAAGCTCAGCCGCGCGACGCTCTATCGGAAGATCAAGCTGCTGAAGATCGAAACGGCGCAGTAGCGGTCTCTGTCCCAGATCACAGACGTCGTAAGGTGGGCAAAGGCGCACTTGCGCCGTGCCCACGTCTTCTCGTTTAGGACCTAAGACGTGGGCACGCTTCCGCCTTCGCTCTTCGAGCTACGGCGGACAAGTCGCTTTGCCCACCCTACGATCTCTGTAGTCGTGGATCGCTTGCGTGGCGCCTCTTACGAAAAATCCGTCCAGCTCAGATGCCGTGAATCGAGGTCGCCGACCGTCACCGTTTCGCGCATCTCATGCGGCGTGTGAAAACTGCTGCGCAGGTACACCAGCGGCGCTGCGGTCGCCAAATGCGACACGCCGCGCACTTCGCCGACGAAGATCGAATGCGTCGTCGTCTCGAACTCCTGCGCCAGCACGCAATCGAATGCGGCGACCGCATCCGTCAGCACCGGGGCGCCGGTCGCGCCGCGCGTCCACTGTCCGAACGCAAAACGGTCGTCGCCGTTGACGCCCTTCTGGCCGCTGAAGGTGAGCGCGAGCAGGGCGTGATCCTCGTGCAGGAAGTTGATCGCGAAGGCGCCTTCCTCGCGGATGCGCCCATGTGCGCTGGCGTTGCGGTTGACGCAGACGATCAGCGACGGCGGGGAGTCCGACAGCGAGCAGGCCGAGGTCACCGTCAATCCCGTGCGCTTGCCGTGCTCGGCGCCGACCGTGACCAGCGCGACGGCGCCGGCACATTGGCGCATCGCCTGCTTGAAATCCTTTGCGTCCACGCTCACGCCGAGGCCTCCGAAATGGAAACGGGTGCGGCACGATCGCGCCGCACCCGCTGAGCGTCAAGCCGCCTTCTTCGCGGAGCCGAGATGCGCAAGGCGCGGCATCACCTCGTTCTTCAGCAGCGAGAGCGAGTGGTGCCAGGCTTCCGCCTTGTGCTTGTAGTCGAAGCCGAACACCAGCAGCACGCCGAAGCCGCCGACCTCGTCGTAGATCTTCTCGATCTTCTCGGCGACGGTCGCGGGCGAGCCGACGATCCAGTTCCGCTTGGCGCAATATTCGACCGTGACGTCGCTGTCGGGGACATCGGGGGCGTGCTTGAGATAATCCTTGAAGCCGAAATGGCCGAGCAGCGGCAGGAAATACTCGCCCATCATCCGGCCCATCATGTCGCCGGTCGAGAGCTTCCAGGCTTCCTCGTCGGTGTCGGCGACGAACACCTCGCGCACCAGACGCCAATCCTGCCGGTTCGGCTTGCGCCCGGTCTTGGCGGCGCCGATCTCGACGGAGTCCCAGTGGCTCGAGACATAGGCCGGGTTGAGATTGAGGCTCATCGGGATGAAGCCGCGCTCGCCGGCGAGCTTCAGCGTGTCCGAGTTCTTCGACAGCCCGGCGACGCCGATCGGCGGATGCGGCGCCTGCAGCGGCTTGATGTGCGGCTTGAGGAAGTCGAACATCGTGTCCGGCTTGGTCACCGTCCAGAACTTGCCCTTGTGGGTGAAGGGCGCGGGCTCGGTCCACAGCTTCAGGATGATCTCCAGCGCCTCGCGCGTCATGTCGCGGTTCTGCCCGCTCATGCCGTCGACGTTGAACATCGCCCAGTCGCTCGGCAGGCCGGAGGCCGCGACGCCGAAATTGAGCCGGCCCTCGGAGAGATGGTCGAGCATCGCGACCCGGTTGGCGAGCTCGGCCGGATGGTGATAGGGCAGCAGGAATCCGCCCGGCCCGATCCGAAGCTTCTTGGTCTGCATCAGGGCCTGCGCGATCAGGAGGTCCGGCGTGGGATTGGGTTCCCAGGGCGCGGTGTGGTGCTCGCCGACCCAGGCCTCCTGATAGCCGAGCTCGTCGAGCCAGCGCATGACCTGCAGGTCCCAATCGTTCCCTTCCTTCAGGCCGCACTCCGGCGGATGCGAAGGCATCGTGAAATAGCCGATCTCCATGGGTTTCCTCATCTGATGTTGACGCGTCTTGTCGCGCGTTGACGGAGTTGAGCAACGAAGCTTGAGCAAGCGCTGTGCCAGCGGTTCAGCAAGCGCTGTGCCAGCGATTCAGCAAGCGCTGTGCCAGCACGGCTGAGCCTCGAATTGCGGAGAAAGGGCTGGTTTGCCCGCGCAATAGCCGGTATCCCAGCGGTAGACCCGCAAGACGTCGTCTCATTGTCGCGAGACGGCGTCCCGGCCGTGAGACGAGGACAGTTTCGAATGACCGAACCCGCTTATGTCGCGGTGGACTGGGGCACCAGCAGTTTCCGGTTGTGGCTGGTCGATCGTGCCGGCCAGGTGCTGACCGAGCGCCGCAGCGGCGAGGGCATGCTGGCGGCGGCGAAGGCAGGCTTTCCCGCCGTGCTGCGATCGCATCTTGCGGCGATCGAAGCGCCGGATCATCTGCCGGTTCTCGTCTGCGGCATGGCCGGCGCCAGGAACGGCTGGGTCGAAGCCGGCTATGTCGACACGCCGGCGCCGCTCTCGGCCGTCCTGAAACAGGCCGTGCGCGTCCCCGGCGAAGCGCGCGACATCCGCATCCTGCCGGGCATCGCGCAGCGCGATGCAGCCGCGCCGGACGTCATGCGCGGCGAGGAAACGCAGCTGCTCGGCGCGCTCGGCCTTAATGCCGCAGGCGAGGCGCTGGTCTGCATGCCCGGCACGCATTCGAAATGGGTGCGCGTGAGGGACGGCGTGGTCGAACGCTTCTCCACCTTCATGACCGGCGAGCTCTTCAGCGTCGTCTCGCGCGAGACCATCCTGTCGCTCGCGGTCGCCGGCGCCGACGAGGCCGAGGATGTCGCGAGCTTCAAGGCGGCGGTGAAGGCCGCCTATGAGGCGCCGGCCTTCGCCGCCAATCTCTTGTTCGGCGCGCGGTCGCGCCAGCTTCTGTTCGGCGGCACGCCGGCCGCGGCGCGCGAGACGCTGTCGGGGACGTTGATCGGCGTCGAGCTGGCGGCGGGGCTTTCGGGCCTCGTGCCGCAAGCGGGCGTCAAGCTGATCGCCTCGGGGCGGCTTGCGATGCTGTACCGGCTGGCGTTCGAGGCGCTGTCGGTCAACGCTGATACGGTCGATGCGGATGAAGCCGTCCGCCGTGGCCTTTCGATGGCAGCTGCCGCGATCTGGACGAAATCAGAGGATCTTTGAGATGAGCGTTCCCTTTCCGCCGATGAAGCGGCCGCTGGTTGCGATCCTGCGTGGCGTCAAGCCCGAGGAGACCGAGGCGATCGTCGCCGTGCTGATCGAAGCCGGCATGACCGCGATCGAGATTCCCCTGAACTCGCCCGATCCGTTCCGCTCCATCGCAATGGCCGTGAAGCTGGCGCCTTCAGGCGCGCTCATCGGCGCCGGCACGGTGCTGGCCACCGCGGATGTCGATCGTCTCAACGACGTCGGCGGCAAGCTGATGGTCTCGCCGAATGTGGACACGCAGGTGCTCGTGCGTGCGCATCAATACGCCATGGTCACGCTGCCCGGCGTGTTTTCGCCGACCGAGGCGCTGCTTGCTGCGCGCTCCGGCGCATCGGGCCTGAAGTTCTTTCCGGCCAGCGTGTTAGGCGCCTCCGGCATCGCCGCGATCCGCGCCGTGCTGCCGTCAGGAGTGACGATCGCCGCCGTCGGCGGCGTCTCCGATCAGAATTTTGCGGAGTACATCAAGGGCGGCGTCACCGCCTTCGGGCTCGGCTCCAGCCTCTACAAGCCCGGCATGAGCGTCGCCGACGTCGCCGCGCGCGCGAAGGCGACGATCGCGGCTTACGATCGGGCAATTCAGAAAGATTGAACGGACAATAACTAGCCGTGATCCTGACATAGCCTATTGTGCCACATGGAGTCGCGATGCTGACATTTGCGCATCGTGTGATGTGACTGGCTGAATCAGGAGACCGACATGGCGATCAACAACGTGGCCGATCTGTTCGTGGCAACGCTCGAGCAGGCCGGCGTCAAGCGCATCTACGGCATCGTCGGCGACAGCCTGAACGCCCTGACCGAGGCGCTGCGCCGCCGCGGCACCATCGAATGGATCCATGTCCGCCACGAGGAGGTCGCCGCGTTCGCCGCCGCCGGCGAAGCCGAGATGACCGGAAGCCTTGCGGTGTGCGCGGGCTCCTGCGGCCCCGGCAATCTGCATCTGATCAACGGCCTGTTCGACGCACATCGCAGCCGCGTTCCCGTGCTGGCGATCGCGGCGCAGATCCCGACCGCCGAGATCGGCGGTGGCTATTTCCAGGAGACCCATCCGCAGAACCTGTTCCGCGAATGCAGCCATTATTGCGAGCTGGTGTCCGACCCGAGCCAGCTTCCTTACGTGCTGGAGAATGCCATCCGTGCGGCGGTGGGCCTGCGCGGTGTCGCCGTCGTCGCCATGCCCGGCGACGTCGCGTTCCGCAGCCCGCCCAAGCGCGCGCTGTCGACCACGCGCGGACTCGCGCTGTCGGCGCCCCATGTGGTGCCGCAGGCGAATGAGCTGAAGGCGCTGGCCGATCTCCTCAACGGCACCGAGCGCGTCACCCTGTTCTGCGGTCGCGGCTGCGCCGGCGCACATGCGCCCTTGATGCAGCTGGCCGAAGCGCTGAAGAGCCCGATCGTGCATGCGCTCGGTGGCAAGGAGCACGTCGAATACGACAACCCCTATGACGTCGGCATGACCGGCTTCATCGGCTTCTCCTCGGGCTATGCCGCCATGCACGCCTGCGACGCGCTGGTGATGCTCGGCACCGATTTTCCCTACAAGCAATTCTTTCCGACCGATGCGAAGGTCGCGCAGATCGACATCCGACCGGAAAATCTGGGACGGCGCTGCAAGATCGATCTCGGCCTCGTCGGCGACGTCAAGCTGACCATCGAAGCGCTGCTGCCGCTGCTGAAAGCGAAGACGCAGCGCAAGCATCTCGACGACGCCGTCGCGCACTACAAGAAGGCGCGCGAGGGTTTGGATTCGCTCGCCAAGGGCACGCCTGGCAGCAAGCCGATCCACCCGCAATATCTCGCAAAGATCATCAGCGATCATGCCTCCGACGATGCGGTCTTCACCGCCGATGTCGGCACACCCACGGTGTGGGCCGCGCGCTATCTCGACATGAACGGCCGCCGCCGGTTGATCGGCTCCTTCGTGCACGGCTCGATGGCCAACGCGATGACGCAGGCGATCGGCGCGCAGGCCGCCCAGCCGGGCCGCCAGGTCATCTCGCTCTCCGGCGACGGCGGCTTCACCATGATGATGGGCGATCTGATCACGCTGACGCAAGAGAAGCTGCCGGTGAAGGTCGTGATCTTCAACAACGGCGTGCTCGGCTTCGTCGCGCTGGAGATGAAGGCGGCAGGTTTCGTCGACACCAATGTCGACCTGGAGAATCCCGATTTCGCGGCGATGGCGCGCGCAATGGGCATCTTTGCCAAACGCGTCGAGGACCCCGGCGAGCTCCCCGGTGCGGTCAAGGAGATGCTCGCCCATGACGGCCCGGCCCTGCTCGACGTCGTCACCGCCAAGCAGGAGCTGTCGATGCCGCCGACCATCACCACCGAGCAGGTCAAGGGGTTCAGCCTCTGGGTCCTGCGCGCGGTGATGAACGGCCGCGGTGACGAGGTGCTTGATCTTGCGAAGACGAATTTGTTGCCGCGTTAGCTCCGCTTCACCGAAGGCGCGGGCAGCTGCTCCTGGCGGCGCTGGAAGCGCTGCCAGTGCAGCACGCTGCCGATCAGCAGGGCCGGCAGGAAGCCGAGCGCGATCAGGAAATGCGGCAGCTGCGTCGGCGAGACGAAGGCGATGGCGATGTCCGAGATCAGCCAGAGCGCTGCGAACATCACCGCAAAGTCCGTTCGCGCGCAGCGCAAATAGTAGAACACGGCGGTGATGACGATCGCGGGGCCGATCGCAACGCCGATCATGATCGCGGTCAGCTCCTTCGGCGTCAACGCGTCGAGCATCATCGCGGCCAGCAGCCAGAGTGCGGCGAACATGGCGACGATGTCGAGCGGATGCCGCAATTCAATACCTCTCGCGGGGACGCGCTATCGTTGTGGCCGGAGCTGCGGCCGTCAAGTCAAAATGCGCTTATTCCTCGTCACTTCCGGGCGTCGGGCGCAGCATGAAATGGCCGAAGGCGGTGGCGATCGGCTTGGCCGCGTCATCCTGCCAGGCGCGCGCCTCGAAGGCGACGATACGCCGACCCTGCTTCACGATCGAGACGTTGGCAAACGTGTCGAGCGCACGGCCGGAGCGCAGATAGTTGACGGTGAGCCCGATCGGCTTGGGTGGCGCGGCGGCGCCGAGCTCGCGCGCGACGCCGATGACAGCCGTGGTCTCGAGGAAGGCTCCGGTCATGCCGCCATGGATCGCGGGCAGGATCGGGTTGCCGATGATTTTTGGCGAGAACGGCATCGTCAGTGTGCCGTCGTCATTGACGCGGATGCCGAGAGCGCGCGCGAACGGGCTGCGCGCGAAGGGGCCATCCGGATCTTCCGGCGCCTCCAGCACCGGGATGCTGCGCGCATCCATCCTGCGGTCGGCGAGCATGTTGGTGCGGTTGGCGCCGATCATGAAGCAGGCGGTCGCAGTCGCTACCGGATCGTCCTCGGACTCCTGATAGGCGGTGGAGCGCACGAAGGCGATCGAGCGCGTGGTGCGGTAGCAGACCGAATGCGCCTTGATGTCGAGGCCGGGTGTCGCCGGCTTCTGGTAGTCGATGCGCAGGTCGAGGGTTGCGATCGCGCGCGTGCCGTCGAGCGCAAGTTGCACCGCCATGCCGCAGCTCTCGTCCAGCATCGCGGTGACGACGCCGCCATGCAGCACGCCGGTCTCGGTGTCGCCGACGAAGACGGGACGATAGGGCAGGCTCGACCAGGCCTCAGCCGGCGCAAAGCGGTCGAGCTGGAGCCCGCTGATATGGCCGTAATCGGAGCGGCGGCCCTGGACGGCGTCGGCGAGTTCCTCGAACGGGAGCGTGGTTGGTATGGTGCTCATGGGAAGGTTCTAGACCAGTGTCGGGCGCCGCGCAAAACCCCGAATTGGCCTCGACAGAGCAGGCCGAAGCACCGATGGTGGGCGCTTCGTTCGCCGACTAGCCGCAAGGAGCGCCCATGGCCGACCCCGAAACGCCCGCCAACAATCAGGGGCCCGTCACCATTTCGAGCTCCAGCTCCGAGCGGGCGCCGATCATCTATTTCGACGGTGCGTCCTGCTTCGGCCATCACAACGGCGCGATCCAGATCGAGCTCGCCGCGAACCTCCTGATGCCGGTCGGCGCGGCCGTCAGGGTCGACGTGATCCAGACCGCGCATCTGCGCTGCAGCGTGGCCGCAGCGCTTGCGCTGCGCGAAGCCCTCGACAAGGCACTGGCGATGTTCCGGCAGGGCCAGCAACAGCCGGTGACGGAGGAGATCCCCGCGGTGAAGAATTGAGATCGGAACGCTCTAGGATCCCGTCGCGAAACAAGACCTCATCCTGAGGGCCCGCCATCGGCGGGCGTCTCGAAGGATGGCCGCGAGCGCGAGGGGCCTACGAAACAAATAGGCCTGCCTCAGCCCACATGCACCTTCGGCTTCTTGCCGCCGTTCCACTTGCCGTCGAGGGCGCGCTCGATCTGGGCGGCGAGTTGCAGCAGCAGGCCGTCATTGGCCTGTTTCGCGATGGCCTGGATGCCGAGCGGCAGGCCGTGGTCCTGCGCTGCCATCGGCATCGAGATCGCGGGCATGCCGCAGAGATTGGCGAGCGGCGTGAAGGCGAAGAAGCGCCAGAGATTGTCGAACCAGTCGCGCACATCGGGATTGTCGGAAATGGTGAGGTATTCCCTCGTGCCGACCTTCGGTGTCGGCAGCGCGGTGATTGGCGTCAGGATCACGTCCCACTGCTCGAAGAAGGCGCCGAAGCCGCGTGACGTGGTGTTGAACACGCCCTGCATCTTCGCCCGCTCGGCGAAGCTGGTGTGCCGCCCGGCTTCCCAGATCCGGATGTTCATCGGCTCGATCAGGTCCTCCGGCGGTCTTTCCAGCCCGCGCGCGGCGAGCATGTTGGAGATCACCACGGCGAAATTCGAAATGTAGCACGTGGTCTGCGCCTCGAATGCAGCGGGAAGGTCGATCTCCGGCAGCGCATAGTCGACGTGATGGCCGAGGCCTTCGAGGAAGCGTCCGGCCTTCTCCAGCTCGGCTGCGAGCTCGGGCGTCGCGGTGTAGTTGCCCCATGTGTGCGACAGCGCGATGCGCAGCTTCGAGGGATCGCGCTTGATCATCTCGGAATAAGGCTGCGCCGTGGTCCAGAACGGCATGAACTCGCCGGGTGCCGGCCCTCGGGTATGATCGACGAAGGCGGCGGTGTCGCGCACCGAGCGCGACTGGCAGCCCTGGATCGAGACGAGGCCGGTGAGATCGGACATGTGGGGGGCGAGCGAGAACACGCCGCGCGAGACTTTCAGCCCGATATTGCCGTTGACGCCGGCGGGAATGCGGATCGAGCCGCCGCCGTCGGTCGCATGCGCGATCGGCACCACGCCCGCGGCGACCATCGCGGCGCTGCCGGCCGACGAGCCGCAGGTGGTGTAGTCGGTATTCCAGGGATTGCGGGTGACGTAGACGGCGGGATTATCGGCCGAAGAGCACACGCCGAATTCCGGCGTCGTGGTGCGTCCGATCAGGTTGAGCCCGGCCTGACGGAATTTGCCGGTGAGGAACGTATCGGCCGCGGCGCGATTGCCGCGCATCAACAGCGAGCCCATTTCCTGCAGCCGGCCCTTCATGGTCGGCCCGAGGTCCTTCATCAGGAAGGGCAGGCCGGCGAACGGACCTGCGAGATTGGCGCCGTCCTTGGCGGGATCGGCGATCACGTCCTCGAACAGCTCGACCACGCCCGACAGCGCCGGATTGACCTTGGCGACACCGGCGGCAGCCTGGCGCGCCAATTCCTTCGCCGTCAGCTCGCCCTTGCGGACACGCCCCGCCAGCGCGACGCCATCGTGCTGCGCCCATTCAGTCCAGCTCATCGGCAAAGTCATGAAGTCCAAATCCCTTTGATGCGGCGCCACCTTCCTTTAGCAAGGGACCGCATGAATCAACTGAGCCGGCACGAGGGGCAGGGTTGCATGGGGCGGAGAGGTCGCAAGGCGGGTCTCAATCCGGCAGTGGTGCGATGGTTGCAACCGGGCTGGCGGACGTTCGACCGTGGCCCGTAGCCTGCCGCGCCAATCCCGGATTACGCCTGCGCTGCATCCATCGTTACTGTGTCGCCCTCTGTCAATCCATAAGCGCAAAAATATTCCACTTTACCGAAATTCGGTTTCGGCGTATGTGTCGCCCATCCCGGCTCATCCTTGAGGGGCGGTCGTACGTCGTCACGATATGCGAGCCGGGTTGCGATGGACGCAGCAGCGTCGTCACGAGAGGTCAAGGGCAGGGCGGGTAGTCCCTGTGAGCCCGTTGGCCGCGTGCGGACGAGCGGCGCTGATGCGTACGGCAAAACCGTGTGGTCCTGGCCGTCGTTGCTATGGTCAAGCCCTTGGCGGAGATGCGCGCGAGCCCAACCGGGCGGACGGCATCGTCAATTCGCGGGGCGAGGGAGGCCAGAAGGAAAGTTCGGCTCCCGGGAGAGCGCGGCATAAGCCGTCCGACCATCGCGCAGGGAAGGCCGAGTGATTGGCGCCACCTGTATGCTGCTGTGCGGTCTCTTTGCGCTACACTTCGCGCAGCAGACCGTGGGTGCGAGGTCAGCACCCGGCCTTCCCTGCGCCCTCTTGGCTTCGAGGGTGGAGCGACCAGCCAAAGCTCGGGCGAAATGCGCCGCGAGGACGAAAAAGCGTGTCTGCGATTTGAAGATGACAATGAAGCGAATTGCGCTCTCGTGCCCCGGACGCTGCGCAGCGCTCCTTCAGCGGTGCGCTGCAGAGCCGGGGCCCATCTCGCCCGCATTGTGCCGTGCGGCCTCCTGGATCCCGGCTCTGCACCGCATCGCTAGCGCGCTGCAGCGCGTCCGGGACACGAGCAGCACGTCCCCACGAATGTGGCGAGATCGCATCTGTTCGACAAAAAAATCCCCTGTCGACGGTCCTCCGCGGTACCTTGATGAATCAACCCCGGTTGGTCCATAAGCGGCGTCCCGTGGCCGGTGGTTCGCCCCCGCGTTGCGTGCTTGGATAGAGGAATTCTCGCGTGGCAAATATCAACCAGAAAATTGCGCAGGAGCTTGGGGTTCGGGCGGAGCAGGTCGAGGCGACGGTGACGCTGCTCGATGGCGGCGCCACGGTTCCCTTCATCGCCCGCTACCGCAAGGAAGCGACCGGTGCGCTCGACGACGCGCAATTGCGCACCCTGGAGGAGCGCCTGGGTTACCTGCGCGAGCTCGAGGACCGCCGCAAGGCCATCCTCGAATCAGTCCGCGAGCAGGGCAAGCTCGATGCCGCGCTCGAGGCCTCCATTCTCGCCGCCGACAGCAAGGCCCGTCTCGAAGACATCTATCTGCCGTTCAAGCCGAAGCGCCGCACCAAGGCGGAGATCGCCAAGGAGGCCGGCCTCGAGCCGCTCGCCAACCAGCTGATGGCGGAGCCGACCAACGATCCGAAGGTCGTGGCCGAAGGCTTCATCAACGCCGAGAAGGGCGTTGCGGATGCCGCCGCCGCGCTGGATGGTGCCCGCGCCATCTTGGTCGAACGCTTCGACGAGGACGCCGATCTGATCGGCGCGCTTCGCGAGGAAATGTGGACCAATGCGCGCATGGCCTCCAAGGTGCGCGACGGCAAGAAGACCGAGGGCGAGAAGTTCGCCGACTATTTCGAGTTCTCCGAGCCGCTGACCAAGCTGCCCTCGCACCGCATCCTCGCGATGTTCCGCGGCGAGAAGGAGGAGATCCTCGACCTGCAGATCCAGGCCGAGGCCGAGGCGCCGCCGCCGGGCGTGCCCAGCGCCTATGAACTGAAGATCATGAAGCGGTTCGGCATCGCCGACCTCAAGCGCGCCGGCGACCGCTGGCTGATCGACACCGTGCGCTGGGCCTGGCGCACCAAGATTCAGGTCCATCTCAATATCGACCTGCGCATGCGGCTGTGGAACGCCGCCGAGACCGAGGCCGTGCGCGTGTTCGCCTCCAATTTGCGCGATCTCCTGCTGGCCGCGCCGGCCGGCACCCGCGTCACCATGGGGCTCGATCCCGGCTACCGCACCGGCGTCAAGGTCGCCGTCACCGATGCGACCGGCAAGGTGGTCGATACCGCCGTGATCTATCCGCACGAGCCGCAGCGGCAGTGGAACGAGTCGCTCGCGATCCTCGGCAAGCTCGCACTGAAGCATCGTGTCGAGCTGATCGCGATCGGCAACGGCACCGCCTCGCGCGAGACCGACAAGCTCGCAGGCGATCTCGTCAAGGGTCTGGCCGAGCTGAAGATGACCAAGATCGTGGTGTCGGAGGCCGGCGCGTCGGTCTATTCGGCCTCGGCGTTCGCCTCGGAGGAATTGCCCGGTCTCGACGTCACCCTGCGCGGCGCGGTCTCGATCGCGCGGCGTCTGCAGGATCCGCTCGCCGAGCTCGTCAAGATCGAGCCCAAGGCGATCGGCGTCGGCCAGTATCAGCACGATCTCGGCCAGGCCAAGCTCGCAAAATCGCTCGACGCCGTGGTCGAGGATTGCGTGAACGCCGTCGGCGTCGACGTCAACACCGCGTCCGCACCGCTGCTGGCGCGTGTGTCGGGCGTCGGCTCGGGCTTGGCGCAGAGCATCGTGGCGCATCGTGATGCCAACGGCCCGTTCAAGTCGCGCAAGGCGCTCAAGGAGGTGCCGCGGCTCGGGCCGAAGGCGTTCGAGCAGTGCGCCGGCTTCCTGCGCATCCTCGGCGGCGAGGACCCGCTCGACGCGTCCGGCGTGCATCCGGAAGCCTATCCGGTGGTGCGCCGGATCCTCAGCGCCACCAAGAGCGACATCAAGGCGCTGATCGGCAGCAGCGAGATCGTGCGCACCTTGAAGCCGAAGGATTTCGTCGACGAGACCTTCGGTCTGCCGACCGTCACCGACATCTTGAAGGAACTGGAAAAGCCCGGCCGCGATCCGCGTCCGGCGTTCAAGGCCGCCGTGTTCAAGGAAGGCGTCGAGGAGATCAAGCATCTCCAGAAGGGCATGATCCTCGAGGGCACCGTGACCAACGTCGCCGCGTTCGGCGCCTTCGTCGACATCGGCGTGCACCAGGACGGCCTCGTGCACATCTCCGCGATGTCCAAGACCTACATCAAGGATCCGCGCGAGGTGGTGAAGCCCGGCGACATCGTCAAGGTCAAGGTGCTGGACTTCGAGGTCGCGCGAAAGCGCATCTCGCTGACCTTGCGCCTCGACGACGAGGTCGGCGCCAAGAAGGACGCCCCCGGCATGCAGCGCGACAACAGCTCGCGCAACCCTTCCCGCATGACATCGTCCGCACCGCGCAAGCAGGAATCGTCCGGCGGCGGTGCGCTCGCCGAAGCCCTGCGCCGCGCGGCGGAGAAGAACAACGGCAAGCGGGCGTAGGTTTTCCAGCCTCTCCCCGCCCTTTGCGGGGAGAGGTGAGCTGCTCGACGGTGGAAAGCTTTTTCCACGTCGTCATTGCTTCGTCGCAAGAGCTTCTCGCAATGACGGGGAGAGAGTTGGGCTCCCTCTCCCTAACACCCGCGTCAGAATCTGGCGCGTTTGTAAGTTGCAGGCGCCGTTTGCTTCCTCTCATCTGATCGTCCTCGTGCGGCGTTGAGACCGCCGCACTGCAAGGAGGATGCTTCGATGAACAGCAGGCTTCTCAAAGGCCTCACCGCGGTGACGCTCGCCGCGGTGATGGCGGCAGCTTCACCGGTGCTCGCCAGAGGCGGCGGTGGCGGACATGGCGGCTTCGGCGGTGGTGGCCATTTCGGTGGTGGTGGTCATTTCGGTGGCGGCGGGATGCGCGCCGGCGGCTTTAGCGGCATGCATGTCGGCGGGATGGGCGGCGCGCGCTTCGCCCATGTCGGCGGTCCCGCCTTTGGCGGCGCACGCTTCGCGCATGCGGGGATCGGGCCGCGGTTCGCCGGTGCCGGCTGGCACGGTCACCGGGGCTTCCACCATCATCATTTCCGTCGTTTCGCCGTCTTCGGCGCGCCCTTCATTTACGCCGGCTACAATGACGGCTGCTGGCGCAGGAGCTGGACGCCCTACGGATGGCAATGGGTCAATGTGTGCGGAGACTATTGGTAGTCGCATCGCCGTACCGCACCATTGTCGCGGTCGCCACCGGGCGGTTCCGTCCAGCCCCGGAACGGGATAGTCTGGTGGCGATCGTCGCGCGGAGTTTTGCATGACCGGAGGTCACCGTCGCATCCTGGTCGTCGAGGACGATCCGGAAACCGCAGGCCAGCTCGTCGAGGAATTGACGACCTCCGGCTACGACGTCGATCTCGCAGCCAACGGCCGTGAAGCCCTGAGCCACGGCGCCGCGCGCGACTATGCCGTGATCACGATCGACCGCATGTTGCCCGATATCGACGGCATCAGCGTGATGCGGCAATTGCGCGACGACGGCGTCGCCGCGCCGTTCCTGATCATCTCCGCGCTCGGCGAGGTCGATGATCGCGTCCGCGGCCTGCGCGCCGGCGGCGACGATTATCTCGTCAAGCCGTTCTCCTTCACCGAATTGCTGGCGCGGCTGGAGGCGCTCGGCCGCCGCAGCGAGACCATCGCCAAGGAGACGCTGCTGCGGGTCGGCGATCTCGCCATCGACCTGATCGCACGCAACGCCAGCCGCCGCGGCCGCAAGATCCCGCTGCTGCCGCGCGAATTCCAGCTGCTCGAATATCTCGTCCGCAACGAGGGCCGCGTCGTCTCCCGCGCGATGCTGCTCCAGCACGTCTGGGACTTGCATTTCGACCCCTCCACCAACATCATCGACGTCTATGTCGGTCGCGTCCGCCGCAAGGTCGACGATGCCCAGGCCTATCCGCTGATTCATACCATACGCGGCATCGGATATTGCCTCCGTGCTCCTGGTTAAGACGCTCCGCTCCTCGACCTTCCGCCTGGCGCTGATCGCGATCGCGGCCTTCGGGCTGATCGTCGCGGCGATCATGGCCTATGTCTATTTCGGCACGATCGTCTATGTGCGGAGCCGGGTCGGCGACGCCGGCGATCACGGCGGGTTCACCGCGATGATCGAGCTTGCGATGGCCGCGGTTGCCGTGCTGCTGCTGGTGCTCGCCGGGCTCGCCGCCGTGCTGGTGACGCGGCGCACGGTGGGGCGGATCGAGGAGATCAACGCCACCAGCCGCGCCATCATGCTTTCCGGCCTCGACCAGCGCATCCCCTTGCGCGGCAGCCATGACGAATGGGACCGCGTCGCCGAAAACCTAAACCAGATGCTCGACCGCATCGAGACGCTGATGGGCGAGGTCAAGCAGGTCAGCGACAACGTCGCCCACGATCTGCGCACGCCGCTGACGCGGATGCGCGGCCGGCTGGAAAAGGCCTATCACCACGAGCGCAACAGCGAGGCGGATGCCGCGCTGATCGGCGACACCATCGCCGATCTCGACGCCGTGCTCGGCATGTTCGCCTCCATCACTCGGATCTCCGAGATCGAGACCCGTGCCCGCACCGGCGCCTTCCGCGCGCTGAACCTGACTGAAATCGCCGGCGAGGTCGTCGAGCTCTACGACGCCGCCGCCGAGCAGGTCGCAACCCGCCTCAGCCTTGCCGGAGACCGCCAGGTGCCGATCACCGGCGATCGCGACCTGCTGTTCGATGCCATCGCCAATCTCGTCGACAACGCGATCAAGCACGGCCGGCCGGGCGGGCAGGTGACCGTGACCTGCCGCAGCGCCGAGGGCGGCGCGGTGATCGCGATCGCCGACGATGGTCCGGGCATTCCCACGGAGGAGCGCGATCACGTCTTCAAGCGCTTCTACCGGCTCGAGCAGAGCCGCTACACGCCGGGCAACGGGCTCGGTCTCAGCCTCGTCGCCGCGGTCGCGCGCCTTCACGGCGCGGGAGTAGCGCTAAGCGACAATGCGCCGGGCCTGACGGTCGAGCTCAGCTTCCCGATCGCGCTATAGCTCGATCACGCCGCGGCGTGCCGCATGCGCCACCGCGTCGGTGCGGCCGGTGGCGTCCAGCTTGTCGAGCAGCGAGCCGACATGGAATTTGACGGTGTGCACGGAGATGCCGAGCCGGCGGGCGATCATCTTGTTGGAGGCACCCTCGGCCATCAGCGCCAGCACGTCGAGTTCGCGCTGCGTCAGCGCGATGTCGGCGGGCATGATGCGTGGATCGCGGGCGACGATCGTCGCCGTGGCGGCCTCGCCCGGCGCGGCAAGGCGAAGTCCGGCGATATTGCCGAGCAAAGCCGCCAGGCGATCGGCCAGCGCAGGATCGTCGATCTCCAGCGACAGCACGATTTCCGGTGCGTTGTCCTCGCTCACGCCTCCGGCCTCTCGCCGACCGTGACCTTGAAGCTGACCGGCTCGCCGCCGCGGCGAACCGCGACATCGACCACCGCGCCGACGCTCGCAGGTCCCAGCGTTCGTGACAGCGCGCGCACGCCTGACAGCTTCTGGTCGTTGACCGCGACGATCACGTCGCCCTGACGGATGCCGGCGGCGGCCGAAGGTCCGGCCTTGTCGACATTCATCACCATGGCGCCGATGCCGTCGTCGAGCCGGACCGGCTGGAGCCCGAGGCCGAGATAGCCGCGCGCGATGCGGCCGCGCGTCTCGAGTTGCGCCGCGACCCGCTCGATCGTCGCCGTCGGGATCACCAGCACGCGCCGCGGCCCGAGCACGGCCATGCCGAAGGCTTCACCCGAAGCATCGAGTGCGAGGCCGCCCTGCTGGCTGGCGCGCAGGCGGACATCGAGCTCGATCCGCGCATCGATCTCGCCGCCGCGCAAGGAGCGCCAGCCGCTGCCGGATGCCGACACCAGCCCCAGCGCGGCACTCGGCGTCTCGCGGTTGGTGGCGACCACGATCGACAACGCGCCGAGGGGCGGGACCGTTGCGGCGAGCTTGACCGGGGCAACAGCGGCCTCAGTGCGCAGCAGCGCGATATCGGTGGTGTGGTCGCGGCCCACGATCGTGGCGGCCGCCCGGCTGCCGTCGGGCAAGCCGATCTCGACCTCGCCCTCATCGGCCAGCGCCTCGTCGGCGGTGACGATCAGGCCTGGCTTCCACGCAAAGCCGGTGGCGCGGGAGCGATGCGAGTGCACGGAGACGACAGAGGGCGCGGTGCGCGCCACTACGTCCGCGAGGGCGGACGATAGTGAGGACAGGGGAGTTGGGTCGGTCATGGCTGGCTCCTGTAAGCTGCCCCCAATCTGGGATGTCGCGCGGAATCGCGAAACTGGCCGGGTGGTCAGGACACCGCCTGTTGCGGTCGACGAACATGTGATTGGGAGCCGCTCACGGGAACGTGTAGCAATCGGCCCGACATTGCGCCGCACGGCCTTAAGCCCTTTCAGCGAGCCCTGACTGACCATGACCATCGACCTCACCCGCCGCACCCTGCTGCAACTCGCCGGCGCGACCTCGCTGGCCATGGCCGCCGCAGCCGCGGCGCGGGCCGAGGGCACCCCGCAGGGCAGCGGCCCCACCTATGCCAGCCGCACGCCGATGCGGGTCGGCATGGTGACGCTGCGGGTGAAGAATCTCGACAAGGTTGCGGACTACTACCGCGATGTCATCGGCCTCACCGTGATGGAGCGCTCGGCGACTGCGGCGAAGCTCGGCACATCAGGCATCCCGCTGCTGGTGCTGGAGGCCCGCCCCGATGCGGAAATCGAGCCGCGCAATGCCGCCGGCCTCTATCACACCGCCTTCCTGATGCCGACCCGCAAGGACCTGGCGCGCTGGCTTGTGCACGCGGCCTCGCACCGCGTGAAGCTGTCGGGCTTTGCCGATCACCTCGTCAGCGAATCCGTTTATCTCGATGACCCCGAAGGCAACGGCATCGAGGTCTATGCCGACCGCGATCCCTCGCAATGGCAATGGAGCGAGGGCAGCGTGAAGATGGCGTCCGACGAGCTCAACATTCCCGACCTGCTGTCGCTGACCAATACGCGCGTGCCTGATTACGCCAGGGCACCGGACGGAATGCGCATCGGCCACATGCATCTGCGGGTCGGCGATCTCGCGCAGGCCGGAGGCTTCTATCATGGCGCGATCGGCCTCGATCCGACCCGCAGCCGCAATGGCGCGGCGTTCCTGTCGTCGGGGCGCTATCATCATCATCTCGGCATGAACGTCTGGCAGAGTCAGGGCGCCGGCCAGCGCGACGATCAGATGACGGGTCTCGCCTGGTTCTCGCTGGTCATGGCGAAGCCGGAACTGCTCGCCGCGCAGGAAGAGCGCCTGCGCAAAGGCGGTGCGAAGGTCACGGCGCTTGCCGACGGCGTGGAGGCGATTGATCCCTGGGGCACGCGAGTACGCTTGCTCAAGGTTTGATCGCGGGGGCGGGCATTGCTAAGACCCGTCGGGTGCCAGCTTCCGGAGCCCCCGACATGTCCGAATTCCACGGCGTCTTTCCCTACCTCGTCTCCCCCGTCGATGCCGACGGCACGGTGCGCACCGGCGTCCTCGCAAAGCTCTGCGACGATCTGATCGGCGCCGGCGTGCACGGACTGACGCCGCTGGGCTCGACCGGTGAGTTCGCCTATCTCAGTGCCGCGCAACGCACGGCGGTCGTGCAGACCACGATCGAGGCCGCGAGGGGCCGGGTGCCCGTGATCGCGGGCGTCGCCTCGACCTCGACGGCGGATGCGGTGGCGCAGGCGAGGACCTACCAGAAGTGTGGGGCCGACGGCATCCTGGCGATCCTGGAGGCGTATTTTCCGCTCACCGACGCCCAGGTCGAGGCCTACTTCCGCGCCATCGCGGATGCCGTCGACATTCCCGTCGTCATCTACACCAATCCGCAATTCCAGCGCTCGGACCTCACCCTCGACGTGATCGCGCGCCTCGCCGAGCATCCGCGCATCGGCTACATCAAGGACGCATCGACCAACACCGGTCGGCTGCTCTCGATCATGAACCGTTGCGGCGATGCCTTGCGGGTGTTCTCGGCCTCCGCCCACATCCCGGCCGCGGTGATGCTGATCGGCGGGCTTGGCTGGATGGCGGGACCGGCCTGCATCATCCCGCGCCAGAGTGTCGCGCTCTACGACCTCTGCGAGGCTGGCCGCTGGGACGAGGCCATGGCGCTGCAGCGCCGGCTGTGGCGCATCAACGAGGCCTTCGCCCGCTTCAATCTCGCCGCCTGCATCAAGGCCGGGCTTTCGATCCAGGGCTACGACGTCGGCGACCCCGTCCCGCCGCAGGCGGCGCTGACGGCCGAGGCGCGCCAGGTGGTGGAGGCGGCGCTGCGGGAGCTGGCGTAGCTTCCGTAGGGTGGGCAAAGCGACTTGTCCGCCGTAGCTCGAAGAGCGAAGGCGGAAGCGTGCCCACGACTTTTCTCGACGTCAAAGAGATCGTGGGCACGGCGCAAGTGCGCCTTTGCCCACCCCACGGATTCGCGTGTCGCGGGACAGCATGCCGAATCCGCGGATATCCCGCCCAAAACCGCGGCTGGTATGCCCTTGATCGATCCGCTAAAAGGCTGCCCGCAGTTTCGAAAAGACCTCGAGGACCCCACGGAATGAACATTCTTCCCGGCAATTTGCGATTCGGAGCGGGGCAGCCCGTCAAGCGTTTGGAAGACCAGCGGCTGCTGACCGGGAAGGGGCAGTTCATCGACGACAAGCCGGGCGACGGCGCCCTGTGGCTCTACGTCCTTCGCTCGCCGCATGCCCACGCCAAGATCGTCTCGATCGACACCAGTGCAGCCGCCGCGATGCCGGGCGTGACCGCGATCTACACCGGCGCCGACCTCGTCAAGGACGATGTCGGCAGCATCCCGACGCTGAGCATCTTCAAGCGCCCCGACGGCAAGCCGATGACAGTGCCGCCGCGCCGATTGCTCGCCCATGAGGTCGTCCGCTACGCCGGCGAGGCCGTGGCGGCCGTCGTGGCGTCGTCCCGCGTCGAGGCGCAGAGCGCGGCCGAGGCAATCGTCGTCGAGTACGACGTGCAGCCGGCGGTGGTCGACCCCGTCGAGGCCGTGAAATCAGGCGCGCCCGTGGTGTGGCCGGAGGCGCCCGACAACATCGTCGGCGCGATGTCTTACGGCGATGTCGCCAAGGTGGACGAGGCGTTTGCCAAGGCCGCGCATACCGTCGAGCTCGACCTCGTCAGCCAGCGCCTCGTGCCGTCCGCGATGGAGCCGCGCTCGACCATTGCCGAGATCGACAAGAAGACCGGCCGCCTGCTGCTGCACGTGCAGTCGCAGACCCCGGCCTCGACCCGCGACGTGCTCGCCGAGGCCGTGCTGAAGCGTCCCAAGGACAGCGTGCGCGTGCTGGTCGGCGACATCGGCGGCGGCTTTGGCCAGAAGACCAACCTCTATCCCGAGGACGGCATCGTCGCTTACGCCGCAACCAAGCTGAGCAAGAAAATCCGCTGGCGCGGCGATCGCACCGACGAGTTCGTCGGTGGCACCCACGGCCGCGATCTCACCTCGACGGCGTCCTTCGCGCTCGACGAGAAGGGCAAGGTGCTGGCCTATCGCGTCAAGTCGATCGGCTGCACCGGCGCCTATTCCTCGGGCGCGGCGAACATCATCCCGCTGGTGCTCGGCCCGTTCGTGCAGACCGGCGTCTACGATCTGCCGCTGGTGCATTTCGAGGTGCAGTCGGTGATGACCCACACCGCGCCGGTCGGCGCCTATCGCGGCGCAGGCCGGCCCGAGGCCGTGTTCATCGTCGAACGCCTGTTCGACGCTGCTGCGCGAAAAATCGGCATGGATCCGCGCGCGATCCGCAAAGCCAATTACATCAAGCCGGCGCAGCTGCCCTACACGAATGCCGCCGGACAGGTGTACGATTCCGGCGCCTTCGCGCACATGCTCGACCGCGCCGTGAAGCTCGCCGACTGGGACGGCTTTGCCGCGCGCAAGAAGGCGGCGAAGAAGAAGGGCCTGCTCTACGGACGCGGGCTCACCTCCTACATCGAATGGACCGGCGGCCGCGCCCACACCGAGAAGGTCAGCCTGCACGCGACCTCGCAAGGGCGCGTCGTGCTGCATTCCGGCACCATGGCGATGGGGCAGGGGCTGCAGACCACCTACACCCAGATGATCTCCGACACACTCGGCATTGCCATGGACAAGATCGACGTGGTCCAGGGCGACACCGATTTGGCGATGGGCTTCGGCAGCGTCGGTTCGCGCTCGCTGTTCGTCGGCGGCACGGCGGTCGCGGTCTCCTCCAACGATCTGATCCAGAAGGCGCGCGAGAAGGCTGCGAACGTGCTGGAGACCTCGATCGAGGACATCGAATATCAGGGCGGCATGCTCACCGTGGTCGGCACCGATCGCCGCATCAGCCTGTTCGACATCGCCGAGAAGGAGAGCGGGGCCAAGCTCAGCGTTGATTCCGAAGGCGAGGTCGATGGTCCGAGCTGGCCGAACGGCACGCACATCTGCGAGGTCGAGATCGACCCCGAGACCGGCGTCTCCAAGGTCGTGCGCTACACCACCGTCGACGACGTCGGTGTCGCCGTGAACCCGATGCTGGTCACCGGCCAGATCCATGGCGGTGTTGCGCAAGGCATCGGCCAGGCGCTGTATGAGGGCGTCTCGTATGATGCCGACGGCCAGCTCCTCACCGCCAGCTACCAGGATTACTGCATCCCGCGCGCCGACGACGTGCCGCCGATCGTGGTGACGCTGGATGATTCCGCGCCGTGCCGCACCAATCCGCTCGGCGCCAAGGGCTGCGGCGAATCCGGCGCCATCGGCGGCCCGCCTTGCGTCACCAACGGCGTGATGGACGCGCTCGCCGAGCTCGGCATCACCCAGCTCAACACGCCGCTGACGCCGCAGAAGGTCTGGCAGGCGATCAAGGAGGCGAAGGCGGCGGGCTAAGCGCGGCGCGTTGTTGCGCTGGTACCGCGTCGAACTCAACTGTCGTCCCGGACAAGCGCGCCATAAGCGCGCGCCGATCCGGGACCCATAACCACAGGGAGTGGTTGTGGCGCGAACTGGTAACTCCGAGTCCCCGCAATCACATCTCCCTGTGGCTATGGGTCCCGGATCTGCGCTTACGCTTGTCCGGGACGACAGCGGAGTGTGTAGCGCTCGCTCGCGCCAAATGCTCGGGCTACGGCGCTAAATCCCCAGCATCATCTTCGCAATAATATCGCGCTGGATCTCCGAGGTGCCGCCGAAGATGGTGTAGGCGCGGCCGTTGAGATATTCCGGCACCATTGTCAGCATCTCCTCCGGCGTCGCCGGCTCGTGATTGAGCTGGTAGAGCGGTCGCATGGGCTCGACGGCGAGGGCGTCGTGGCCGATGACGTCGACTCCGAGCCGCGTCACGGCCTGGCGGATTTCGCTGTTGCGCAGCTTCAGGATCGACGACACCGCGCCGGGATTCTGTCCGGTCTGCAATGCCGAGAGCACGCGCAGCTCGGTCATTTCAAGCGCGTCGATATCGACTTCCACCTCCGAGATGCGCGCCGCGATATCGGGGCTGTCGATGGCGCGGCCGGTCAGGTCCGATTCGGCGAGATCCGAAATCGCTTTCAGCCCCTCGCGCAGCTTGGCCGAGGCGATGCCGGAGCCGCGCTCGAACTCGAGCAGATATTTGCCGTAGGTCCAGCCCTTGCCTTCCTCGCCGACCCGGTTGGCCACGGGCACGCGGACGTCGTCGAAGAACACCTGGTTGACCTCGTGGTCGCCGCCGATCGTCAGGATCGGGCGTATCGTGATCCCCGGCGTCTTCATGTCGATCAGGATGAAGCTGATGCCGTCCTGCTGCCGCGGCCCGTCGCTGGTGCGCACCAGCGCGAACATGCGGTTGGCGTGATGCGCATGCGTGGTCCAGATTTTTGTGCCGTTGATGATGTAATCGTCGCCGTCGCGGACCGCGCGTGTCTTCAGCGAGGACAGATCGGAGCCGGAGCCCGGCTCGGAATAGCCCTGGCACCAATAATCCTCGCCGGAGAGAATCCGCGGCAGGTAGAAGTTTTTCTGCTCGGGCGAGCCGAACCCGATGATGACGGGCCCGACCATCTTTACCCCCATCACATTGACGTTCGGTACGCCGGCCCGTGCGGATTCGGTCTCGAAGATCCAGCGCTGCGCCGGCGTCCAGGCCGGCCCGCCATGCTCGACCGGCCAGCCCGGCGCGCCCCAACCCTGCCTGTGTAGCGCGCGCTGCCAGGCCATGCCGATATCAGGGTCGGAGAATACCGACGGCGTCAGCGCGGTCGCGCGCTTCATCTCCTCGGTGAGATTCTTGGCGATGAAGCCGCGCACCTCGTCCTGGAAGGCGCGCTCCTCGGCATTGAACGACAGGTCCATGAGGCTCTCCCGATATCAGGCCTTGCGGCCAAGTTCGGCGTGACGGGCATAGTGGTGCGCGCTGCCGCCAAACAGCGTGTCGAAGGCGACGAGGCGCTTGAAATAGGCGCCGACCTCGAGCTCCTCGGTGACGCCCATGCCGCCATGAAGCTGGATCGACTGCTCGCCGACGAACCGTGCGCATTTGCCGATCTTGGCTTTCGCGGCAGACGCCGCACGGGCCCGCTCGACCGGCGGACTATCCGCCTTCAGCGCAGCCCGCAGCGCCATCGAGCGCGCCTCGTCAACCTGCATCGCCATGTCGGCGAGGCGATGGCGGATCACCTGGTTGGCCGACAGCGGCCGTCCGAACTGCTTTCGGATCTTGCTGTATTCGAGCGTGGTGTCCAGCAGCGTCTGCATGATGCCGACGGCTTCTGCGCCGAGCGCGGCCATGGCGCGGTCAATGGCCCATTCGATGGCCGCCAGCGCGTCGTGGCCGTCACCGAGCAGGGCGTCCTCCGGCAGATGCACGTCGGACAGCTCGATGTTGCAGGCGCGTCCGCCGCCGAGGCGCGGATAGTCGCTGACGACGAGGCCAGGCGTCGTCGCCGGCACGAGGAACAGGCCGATCCGTCCCGAAGGCCTCTGATGATCATGAATGTGCGCGGAGACGATGATCTCATCGGCGGCATGGCCGTCGAGCACGGCGATCTTGCTGCCGGCAAGGCGCCAGCCGTTCGCCGTCTTGTTGGCTGATGTCGCGACCTTGGCGAGATCGAACCTCGCCGCGCGCTCGGAATGCGCAAACGCAAGCTTCAAGGATCCATCCGCGATCTTCGGCAGGCTCTCCTGCTTCTGCTCATTGGTGCCGCAGCGGTCGATCAGTGCAGCACCCAGCACCACGGTCGCGACATAGGGCTCCGACACCAGCCCGCGGCCGAACGCTTCCATCAGGATGCCGATCTCGACGGCACCGCCGCCTAGCCCGCCGAACTCTTCCGCAATCGGCAGCGCCAGCCAGCCGAGCTCGGCGAACTGCTTCCACACCGCCGGGCTGAAGCCGAGTGGATCGTTCGCCATCTTGCGGCGGTGATCGGCATCGTAGCTTCCGGCCACGAAGCGCTCCGCGCTCTCGCGCAGCAGTCTTTGCTCGTCGCTGAGGTTAAGATCCATCGCAATTACTCCGCGGCCGCCGGCGGCTTGCGCACGGAGGGATGCAGACCGGAGGGATCGACGATCATGCCGAATTCCTGAAGATTGTGGGCGTGGCAGAGCTGATGCAGCGCGAAGGCCTGGTCGATCGCGGCGGGCTGGCCCATCACGTCGACGGAGCGGTTCACCGCTTCCTTGGTCATCTTCAGCGCGAAGGCCGGCTTTGCGGCGATCCTGCGCGCCAGCTCCAGAGTGCGCGCAGAAAGCTCCGCGCGAGGCACGACCTGATTGACCATGCCGAGCTGCCGCGCCACCTCGGCGCTCCAGTTGTCGGCGGTGAACAGGAACTCCTTGGCCTTGCGCGCACCGAGCTCCCAGGGGTGCACGAACCATTCGACGCCGCAGACGCCCATGGTCACCACGGGATCGCAGAACTGCGCGTCGTCGCTGGCTATGATGAGGTCGCAGGCCCAGGCCAGCATCAGCCCGCCGGCGATGCACTTGCCGTGCACCTCGGCAATGGTCGGCTTGGCGAGGTTGCGCCAGCGCCGGGTGATCTGGAGGTAGATTTCCTGCTCGCGCGCGAAGCGGCCATGGGCATTTGGCTCGGCAAAACCGCCCCAATTTCCGATCGGTGGAAAATCGACACCGGCGGTATTCTTGCCGCCGGGACGCAGATCATGGCCGGAGGAGAAATGCGGACCGTTGCCGGCGAGGATGATCACCTTGACCGAATCGTCCTGCACCGCCGCGTCGAAGGCGGCGTTGAGGTCGTAGGTCATTTGCAGGTTCTGCGCGTTGCGCGCCTCCGGCCGGTTCATCACGATCCGGGTGATCGCTGGATCCGGCCTCTCCACGAGGATGGTCTCGAACGAGGTCATCGCGTTCCCCCGGTGTTCTGTCTTATTGTTTCGTCGAGTTGACTATGTCGGTCAGGGATAGGCAAGAGGCTTGCGTCAGTCGGCTGGGGTGCGCAGCGCAGTCATTCCGGGATGGTCCGAAGGACCAGACCCGGAATCTCGAGATTTTCAGTTGCGCAAGGGCGCACCATAGCTCGCTTCGCGCCCCGGAATGAACCCGAAAAGCTGGTACCGCGTTATCGCTATCTGATATTGAGTTACGGGATTCCACCGGGAGAAATTTAATGCGCAAGATCCTGACCGTGCTGGCGGCGCTGGCCTCGCTGAGCCTCACCAATTGCGGCTACAACGCGATCCAGAGCGAGGACGAGCAGATCAAGTCCAACTGGTCCGAGGTCGTGAACCAGTATCAGCGCCGCGCCGACCTCGTGCCCAATCTCGTCAACTCGGTGAAGGGCTTTGCCCAGCAGGAGAAGGACGTGCTGCTGGGCGTCACCAATGCCCGCGCCAAGGTCGGCAGCGTCCAGGCGACGCCCGAGGTGCTGAACGATCCGGCCGCCTTCCAGAAGTTCCAAGCCGCGCAGGGCGAGCTCTCCAGCGCACTGTCGCGACTGCTGGTCGTCACCGAGAACTACCCGCAGCTCAAGTCGGACGCGCTGTTCAAGGATCTGATGTCGCAGCTCGAGGGCACCGAGAACCGCATCACGGTGGCGCGCAACCGCTACATCAAGGCGGTGCAGGATTACAACGTCACCATCCGCTCGTTCCCGAGCAACCTCACCGCCATGATGTTCGGCTACAAGGAGAAGCCGAACTTCTCGGTCGCAAACGAGAAGGAAATCTCGACCGCGCCGAAGGTGGACTTCAACCCGGCGCCGGCACCGTCGAAGTAAGCGCGCGCCGTTTTGCGAATGCGCCAAGCTCCACCCACCGCCGTCATTCCCCGCGGAAGCGGGGAATCCAGTACGCCGCGGCCTCTCCGTGGGCTTCTGGCGTCTCTGGAATACTGGATCGCCCGGTCGAGCCGGGCGAGGACAGCGAGTTGGTGGCGCGCGGCTTTCGTTGCGGCGCTCGTCCTCGCCTTCGCGCTCCCCGCCTCAGCCGACGTCGCCGTCCCCCAGCTCACCGGCCGCGTGGTCGATCAGACCGGGACGCTGTCCAGCAGCGAGACCGCCGCGCTGTCGCAAAAGCTGCGGGACTTCGAAACACGCAAGGGCAGCCAGATCGCCGTCCTGATCGTGCCGACCACGCAGCCGGAGACGATCGAGCAATTCTCGATCCGCGTTGCGGAGGCCTGGAAGATCGGCCGCAAGAAGGTCGACGACGGCGCGATCCTCGTCGTCGCCAAGAACGACCGGCATCTGCGCATCGAGGTCGGCTACGGCCTCGAAGGCGCGCTCACCGACGTCACCTCGCGCCGAATCATCGATGAGATCATCACACCGAAATTCAGGAGCGGCGATTTCGCCGGCGGCATTGCTGACGGCGTCGAGCGCATGATGCGGGTGATCGACGGCGAACCCTTGCCGGTTCCCTCGCCCACCGTGAACTTCGGCAGTCTCGACGATCTCGCGCCGCTCTTCATCGTCACGCTGTTCGTCTCGGTGGGCATCGGCGGCGCCTTCCGGGCCGCGCTCGGACGGCTGCTCGGATCGTTCGTGACTGGAGGCATCATTGCGGCGCTGACCTGGTTCATTCTCGGGTCTTTCGCACTTGCCCTCGCGCTGGGTGGTCTCGGCTTCATCATCGGATTCGTCGCCGATCTGTTTTCGGTGATCACGCCGGGCACTGGCCGCTCGCGCGGCGGCTCCTGGTCGAGCGGCTCCTCGTCGGGCGGCTGGAGCAGCGGATCGTCGAGCAGTGATAGTGGCGGCTTCAGCGGCGGTGGCGGCAGTTTTGGCGGCGGCGGCGCCTCGGGGAGCTGGTAGCGGTATGAGCATCAAGCGCATCGCCAGACATCTCGTGCAGCATCATTGGCGGGCAAAGCAGATCTTTCCGCCGGCCGTGCTCGCCCGCATCGAGCAGGCGATCAGGCAGGGCGAAACCACCCATTCCGGCCAGGTCCGCTTCGTGGTCGAAGGCGCGCTCGACGGCGCGCCGCTGTTCCGCAACCAGCCGGCCCGCGAGCGCGCGCTCGACGTGTTTGCGCATCTGCGCATCTGGGACACCGCGCATAACAACGGCGTCCTGATCTATCTCCTGCTCGCCGACCGCGATGTCGAGATCGTCGCCGATCGCGGCATCCACGCCAAGGTCGGTGCCGAAGGCTGGGAGAGCATCTGCCGCGCCATGGAGGCGGAGTTCAGGTCGGGCCAGTTCGAGCGCGGCGTAATCGACGGTATCACGGCGGTGTCGCGCGAACTGGCGCGGCATTTTCCGCCCGGCGCATCGCATGCGAACGAGCTGCCGGATGCGCCGGTCGTGATGTGAACGGAGCGCGCTCCGTTCTCTCACCGTCATCCCCGCGCAACGGCTCCGCCGTTGCGCGGGGATGACGGAAGTGACAAGGGACGCCCAGCGCTTATTCCGCGGCCGTTCATCTTCACCCGATTACAATTTGTTTCACGCCCGCCACACCGGTTCCACTTTCCCGGCCAAATTCGGCCCCGGATAACTTCCTAAAATTTCGGTAAGCGGGTCCGCAGGTAAGGATTTCGCAAGCAATGAAAGTTACCAAAAGGTCAACCCAGACTGGAGTATTTGAGCCGTGAGCGAACCAATGCCCGAGCAGGCTGCCCAGGACGCCGGCGTCGTCGAAGCTGCTGCGACCGCGCCGCAGGCCAATGAGGCCGCTGGGATCGAGGCTCCCTCGATTGCGCCGGACCATGAGGCGCCACCCAAGCCGGATCCGGTGAAGATCGAGCCGCCGAAGATTGAGGCATCCCGGATCGACGTGCCGAAGCTCGAAGCCAAAGCCGAAACCAAGCCCGAGCCGAAGCCCGGCAAGCTGATCGTCATGGCGCCGTCGGAGCGGAACTGGGACCGTGAGGATTTTGCTCCGCATGTGAAGGCGGAAGAGCCGCGTGAGACCGGCAGCAAGCGCCGCCTGTCGGCGATGGCCGCGGTGGTGGCGATCGCCGCCGGCGTTGGCGCCATTAGCGGCGCGCTCGCAACCGCCGGCATGATGCATTTCGCCGCCCCGGCCCAAGCGCCGGTGCAGGTCGCCGACACCAGCGCGCTCGATGCTTCGGTCGCCCGGATCGATGCCGACCTCGTCGCGCTCAAGGCCAATGTCGACCACAGCTCGAAAACCGGCGTCACCCAGTTCAACCGGGCCAACGACCGCCTCGACAAGCTCGAGAAGGCGCAGGCCGAGCCGATAGCCAAAATCGCAAAGCTGTCCGAGACCGTCGACAAGCTCCGCGCCCCGCCGCCCGCCGCCCCCGCGCAGGCCGCAGCAGCGGTGCCCAAGGAGACCACCGGCTCGATCGCGCCGACCCAGGTTGCGACCGCCGCCGCCGCGCCGGCCCCAGTGGCTGGCG
>NZ_AJQF01000171.1:0-11164 GCF_000261705.1 Bradyrhizobium genomosp. III
GCAACGCCGGCAATGGCGGTGCGCTGATCGAGGGCCGCGACGGGCTCTACGAGGTCTATCCCGGCGATCCCATCCCCGGCCTTGGTCGCGTCGATGCGATCCGGCGCCAGGACGGCCGCTGGGTGGTCGTCACCAGCAAGGGCCTGATCACCGGACGCTGAGCGGCTCCGATACGACTTTCGAAAGGCGCTTCACCACCATGTGAAGCGCCTTTTTGCTTGAATAGGCGGACCGCCGCGGTGTTACCTCAGGCATGAGCCGCGCGTTGCGAATTTTCCTTGCTGCCGCCGTGTTGTTCGGCGGTACTGCCGCGCTGTCGGCCGCAGAGACCCCGTCGCTGACGCGCGGCACCGCCATCACCGATCCCGATCTGCTGCGCAAGCTCGACGACGGCGACGCTCTCACGCTCCAGCGCCTGTTGGCGCCGGAGCGCAAAGCGAATGGTCCGCTGACGACCGACCGGCTGTTTTCAGAGCTGTCCCAGCTCAAGGACATTCCGCCGGCGATCGATGCGGAGTTCGACCGCTACATCACAGGGCAGAAGGCGGCCTATCTGAGCGAGACCATCGGCGTCGGCGAGGGCTTTGACGTGCAGCTGTTCGATCGGGCCGTGCTGAAATCGCGCGACACGCGCTTCGTGCTGGCCGGCATCGTCAACCGCATGGACCGCGCCTACGCCTCGGAGGAGTCCTGCGGCGAGATCCGCCTGATCTATCGGCTGGCGCGCTTCGACGGCACAACCGCGACGCGGCTGCCGATGACGCTCAATCTGGTGATGAAGGCGCGGGATGCGCGCCAGACGGACGCGAACGGCAAACCGATCAATTGCGCCGAACTCGCGCGGCGCTGGCTCGACGACGGCAACTGGCAGGAGCTGATCGGCAGTCGAGACGACGCCATGCTCGAACGCATCGAGACCAACATCCAGCTCTCGGTCGCGGCCAAGTCGGCGCTGCATGACTTCCGCTCCGACTATCTGCTCAAGGTGTTCAAGTACAATTCCGCCACGAAGGCCTTCGAGGAATCGACGCTGGAGAACCAGGTCGACCGCGACCGGATCATGGCGGACGAGGCGCTTCGGCGCGACTTCAAGGATTGGCTGCTCGCACCCGAGCATCTTCGCGAGTTCGATCGCGGCACCGTGCTGATCCCCGAGAAATTCCTGGCAAGGAGTGCGGTGGTGCCGACGCCGGCCGGCCTCGATGCTTCGGCGCTGCAGCCGGAATTCGGCATGATGCAGGCTGAGGGGGAGGGCAAAGCGGTCTTCACCGATAACGACGTGGTCGGTGCGTTGAAGCAGGCGGCCGCGCGCGGCGACATGCAGAACATCCGCTCGGTCGCGGGCTTCCAGCGCCGGCTCAACGACGTCACCTGTTCAGGCTGCCACCAGACTCGCGGCATCGGCGGCTTTCACTTTCCGGGCGTCGATTGGCTGGCGGACAGGCCGTCCAATGCGAGCATCGTACCGGCCTCGCCCCACTTTCTCGGCGACCAGCCCCGCCGCCGCGACATCCTGACCGCGTTCGCCGCAGGCAGACGCCCTGATTTCTCACGCGGATTTGCCAGCCGGCCGCAGACCCGCGGCAGCCGGGAGCTCGCCGGGAGCGAATATCAGGACGGCTGGGGCGCGCATTGTTCCCTGCAAGATGCGGGATCGGGAACGCGAGATGAGAGTTTTACGTCATGGAGCTGTGCTAACGGTCTCACCTGTCAGGCTGCCCCGGCCTCGCGCCGCATCGGCATGTGCTTCATCAAGACGCGTTGAGCCCGCAAAGCGATTTGGATGATTCATGACGAATACCGGCGACGCCAACAAGGAGCGCAATCGCGAGATTGCACGCAACGAGGAAGTCAAGCAGGTCACCGGCGGCGCCCGCGTCAGCATCTGGGCGATCGCGATGGCCGTTATCGTCGGTGGCATCCTGTTCACGCTCGGCTGGCTGTCGCTGCGGTAGCTGCGCTCTCTTTCGTCATGGCCGGGACAAGCCCGGCCATGACGGGGCTGGGGGTTCAGTGCTCGCACCCTCACGTCGCGTAGTTCGTCATCCGCTTGCCCGGCAGCAGCTCGTACGCCGGCTTCCAGCCGGGCAGTGCGGCCATGCGGCCGAGCCAGGCGTGGATGGCAGGATGGCTCGTGGCGAAATCGAAGCCGTGCTCGTCGCTCGGATAATGCAGATAGGCCATCATCGAGATGTCGGCGACGGTCGGCCTAGTGCCGATCGCGAAGGCGTTGTGCTGAAGATGCCCGTCCAGGATGCCGAGGAAGTCCTCGAGCCGGCGGCGAAAGTGTTTCAGCACTTGCGGATCGTTCTTCTCGGTGAAGGCCCGCATGAAGCGATAGGTCGCCATGTAGCCGGTGAGCTTGTGGTTGTCCCAGAACAGCCAGCGCAGCAGCTCGAACTTCTCTTCCTCCGTGTCGGCGCCGAAGCGGCCGTACTGCTCGGCGAGCTTCAAGAGGAGCGGCGCAGTCTGCGTCATCTTCAGCCCATCGACTTCGAGCACCGGGATTTCGCCCATCTCGTTGACCGCCTTGCGCCATTCTGCCGTGCGCGTGACGCCGCCGCCGAAATCGGTCCAGACCGGCTCCAACCTCTCGCCGCAAAGCGTCAACATCAGCGCCAGCTTGTAGCTGTTGCCGGATTCGGGGAAGTAGTGCAGGCGGTAACTGGGCATGGGACCTCGCGGCGTGGTTTTGGGCCGGTAGTTTATAGCGAGATCGCCCGGCATCGTCATTGCGAGCGTAGCGAAGCAATCCAGCAATGCAGCCGCGGAGATACTCTGGATTGCTTCGCTGCGCGCAATGACGGAGGTCGTGAAGACGGGATGTCTCCCCGCTGTCGTCCCGGACGAGCGAAGCGAAGATCCGGGACCCATAGCCACAGGCCGTGGTTTGGCGAAGACTCGGAGTGACCAGTCGCGCCCACAACCACTCCCTGTGGTTATGGGTCCCGGGCTCGCGCTTTGCGCGCCTCGGGACGACGGCGGAGTGTGAGTGCGCTCCTAGCCCACCGCCCCCGACGACCTCAGCTGCTTGATCGCCGCTTCGTCGTATCCCGCCTCGCGCAAAATCTCGTCACTGTGCTCGCCGACAGCGGGCGGCTTGCGCGGCTGGACCTTCTTGGTGCCGTCGATCCAGATCGGGCTGGAGATGGTCAGCATGGTGTCGTTCTCGAACGGCACCAGCACCTCGTTGTCGAGCATCTGCTTGTCGTTGGGGATGTCGTCGAGAATGCCGACGATGCCGAACACGAGGCCGTTGCCGTCGAGAATCTTGCGCCATTCGGCAAGATCCCTGGTCGCGAAAGTCTCGTCGAAGATCTTGATCAACTCCACCGAACGGGCGTGACGGTCGGGTTTGGTGGCGAAGCGCGGATCGGTGATGAGGTCTTCGCGTCCCAGACATTTCGCCAGCGTCGGAAACTGCTTCTCCTCGCTCAGCAGCGACAGGATCAGCCAGCGGCCGTCCCTGCATTGATAGTGGTTGGCGACTGCGTTCAGCGCGCGCTCACGCGGACGCCGCTCGCCGAACTTGGCGCCGCAGAGTTTTGCCTGCGCCAGCACGCTCGCGGCCCACACCCCGTTCGCCATCAGATTGGAGGCGACGTGCGAGCCCTTGCCGGTCTTCTCGCGCTGATAGAGCGCGGTGACGATGGCGCCGTAGAACGCCATGGCGCAGGGGTGGTCGCCCATGCCGGCGACCGAGCGGGCCGGGGTGGTGTCGATGTCGGCACGGACCAGGTCCATCAGGCCCGAGCGCGCCCAATAGGCATTGCTGTCGAAGCCGGGCTTGTTGGCCTCTTCGCCCTTCTCGCCATAGCCGGTGAAGGAGGCGTAGATCAGCCGGTCGTTGAGATGGGCGAGGTGATCATGGGTGATGCCGAGCTTGGCGCGCACCGGCGGCGGCATGTTGGTGATGAAGACGTCGGCCTCTTCCACCAGCTTGTAGAGCACGGCCTGCGCCTCCGGTTTGGCAAGGTCGAGCGCGATGCTCTTCTTGTTGCGGGCCTCCAGCAGCCAGGCGAAATTGTGCTCGCCGGTCGGATAGCCGGGCAAATTCGGCAGGTTGCGGTAGGGATCCCCGGCGCCGGGCGGCTCGATCTTGATGACGTCGGCGCCGAAATCCGACAGCACGGTCGCCGCCGCGGGCGCTGCGATGAAGCTCGCGCAGTCCAGAATCTTCAGGCCTGAAAAGATGCCTTTTTCCATCGCGGCGTTGCTCCCTCGCTCTTGTCGTTTCCCGCGCGCTGGAATTGGCGCGGGCCAGATCGTGAGAGCATTAGACCGATGTTTTGCCGGGATGCAACGGCATCAGGCGCAGGGCCTCACTCCTCCCCCGCAAGCAACGCCGCATTGCCGCCGGCTGCGGCGGTATTGATCGTCACGGTCTGCTCGGTCGCGAAGCGCGCGAGGTAGTGCGGGCCGCCGGCCTTGGGACCGGTTCCGGACAGGCCGTTGCCGCCGAACGGCTGCACGCCGACCACGGCGCCGATCATGTTGCGGTTGACGTAGATGTTGCCGACCTGCACGCGGTCGATGATGGCCTCGATGGTGTCGTCGATGCGGGAATGGACGCCGAGCGTGAGGCCGTAGCCGGTGCGCTCGATCGCCTGCAGCACGCGTTCGAGGTTTTCGGCACGGTAGCGCACGACGTGCAGGATCGGGCCGAACACCTCCTCGGTGAGCTGGCCGGCGTCGCCGAGCTCGAAGATATGCGGCGCGACGAAGCAGCCCTGCGGCGCCGTCCCGGCAAAGTGCAGTTTCGCCTCGGTCTTCATCCGCGCGATATGGGCGTCCAGCCGCTGCTTGGCCTCCATGTCGATCACCGGGCCGACATGGGTCGCGACGTCACGGGGATCGCCGATCTTCAACTCGCGTGCCGCGCCCGCGATCATCTCGATCATGCGGTCGGCGACGTCCTCCTGCACGAACAAGAGCCGCAGCGCCGAGCAGCGCTGGCCGGCGGAGCGGAACGCGGAGGTCACGACGTCGTCGGCGACCTGCTCGGGCAGCGCGGTGGCATCCGCGATCATGGCGTTGATGCCGCCGGTCTCCGCGATCAGCGGCACGATCGGCCCATCCTTGGCGGCGAGCGTCCGGTTGATGTTGCGGGCGACCTCGGTCGAGCCGGTGAAGACGACGCCCGCGATATCAGCGTGCGCGGTCAGGGCGGCACCGATACGGCCGTCGCCGACAACGAGATGCAGTGCATCTTTCGGGATGCCGGCCTCGTGCAGCAGGGCCACGGCCTCGCGCGCGATGCGCGGCGTCTGCTCGGCGGGCTTTGCCACCACGCTGTTGCCAGCCATCAGCGCCGCCGTGACCTGGCCGAGGAAAATCGCCAGCGGAAAATTCCACGGCGAGATCGCAACGAAGACGCCGCGGCCACGCATCGCGAGCGCGTTGCTTTCGCCGGTCGGGCCTGGCATTGCCGCATCAACGCCGAACAGCTTGCGGCCCTCTGCGGCATAATAGCGGCAGAAATCGGCGGCCTCGCGCAGCTCCGACAGCGAATCGTCGAGCGTCTTGCCGCCCTCGCTTTGCAGCAGCGCGATGAAGCGGGCGCTGCGGCTCTCCAGGAGATGCGCGGCCTGCTCCAGCGCCGCCGCGCGTGTGGCCGCAGGTGTCCGGCTCCAGGCCGCAAAGCCGACACGCGCGGCAGTCACTGCCGCATTGGCTTGATCCGGCGTGGCATCCGCAATCGGCTCGAGCTCGGTCGCTGCGGCTTTGACGTCAGCGAGCAAATGATCGAGCGCGACGCGTGCGCCGAACTCGACGCCGCGCGAATTGCGCCGCTCCGGCGCGTAGAGATCACCGGGCAACGGGATTTTGGGATGCGCCGCCGCTTGCGGCCGGACGATGGCGTCCGCCGGTCGCTGCAACAGCGCCGGCACCGGAACGCGATAATCGGCGGCCTGCGCCACGAACGACGAGTTGGCGCCGTTCTCCAGCAAGCGACGCACAAGATACGCCAGCAAATCGCGGTGGCTGCCGACCGGCGCATAGGTGCGGTAAGCGATATCAGGATGATCCTTGGCGAGCTGCTCGTAGAGCGCTTCGCCCATGCCGTGCAGGCGCTGGAATTCGAATCCGCCGCTCTTCCCGGCAAGCTCCAGCACGGTCGCGACGGTCAGCGCGTTGTGCGTGGCGAATTGCGGAAAGATGCGCGGCCGAAGACTCAAAAGCTTCGTCGCACAGGCGACGTAGTTCAGATCGGTCATCGCCTTGCGCGTGAACACGGGATAGCCGTCGAGCCCGCGCTCCTGCGCGCGCTTGATTTCGGTGTCCCAATAGGCCCCCTTGACCAGCCGCACCATCAGCCTGCGGTCATGCGCGCGGGCGAGCGCGTCGACGTAATCGATCACCGCGCTAGCGCGCTTCTGATAGGCCTGGATGGCGAGGCCAAATCCGTCCCAACCTCTCAGCGAGGGATCGGCGAGCGTTGCGGCGATCATTTCGAGCGACAGCTCGAGCCGGTCTGCCTCTTCGGCATCGACGGTGAAGTTGAGGTTATGCGCTTTGGCGCGCCGCGCGAGGTCGAGCAGCAGCGGCACCAGCTCGGCCATCACGCGGTCGCGGCTGATCGCCTCGAAGCGCGGATGCAGCGCCGAGAGCTTGACCGAGATGCCGGGCCGGTCGGGCAGGGGATTGCTGCCCGCAGCCTTGCCGATCGTCTCGATCGCACTCGCATAGGCATCGAAATAACGCCTGGCATCGGCGGCCGTGCGCGCGCCTTCGCCGAGCATGTCGAAGGAATAGCGCGGCTTCTGGCCGGAGCGCGGCTTGCCCCGCTCCAGCGCCTGCTCGATGGTCTCGCCCAGCACGAAATGACTGCCCATCAGCCGCATCGCCTGACGCGTCGCGGTGCGCACCGCAGGTGCGCCCAGCCGCTTCACCAGACGGCCGATGGTGCCGTCGGGCGTCTCTCCGGGCTGGATCACCCGCGCCGACAGGCCGAGCGCCCAGGCCGAGGCGTTGACCAGGAAGGCGGTGGACTTGGTCTCGTGGTGGATGAAGTCGCCCTCGCCGAGCTTGTCCTCGATGAACTGGTCGGCGGTGCGCGCGTCCGGCACGCGCAGCAGGGCCTCGGCCAGCACCATCAGCGCCAGCCCCTCCTTGGTCGAGAGCGCGAACTCCCGCAGCATGTCCTCGACCCCGCCAAGACTACCTGCAAGACGGTCGTCGCGCTTGCGGATCGCCTCGATCAGCCGGGTCGCGGTGCGGTCGATCCGGGCCTCCTGCGGCGCGGACAGATGCGATGCCGGCAACAGGCGCGCGGCGATCTCGGCATCATCGGGCGCGTAGGGGGCGGTGAAGGGCGGCGGGATGTTCGGCATGGCGTGTCCTGTGGCTAGATCCAGGATAAGGCCCGCGTGACCGTAGTTCGATAGACAATCTAGCCAGTTTGCCTTAGAAAATGAAGACAAGAAGCAACTTAGCCTGATTAAACATGGAACTCGATCGAATCGACCGGAAGATCCTCTCGATTTTGCAGGAGGATGGGCGCATCGCCAATGTCGAACTCGCCGAGCGTATCGGGTTGTCGCCAACCTCGATCGGCGAGCGGCTGAAGCGCTTGCAGCGGGAGGGCTTTGTCGAAGGCTATGGCGCGCGGCTCAACCCGCACCGGCTCGGCCTCGGTCTGTTGGTGTTCGTCGAGGTGCTGCTCGACAAGACCACGCCGGACAATTTCGAACGTTTTGCGCGCGCGGTGAAACTCGCGCCTGAAGTTCTGGAGTGTCACATGGTTGCCGGCGGCTTCGACTATCTTGTGAAGGCGCGGCTCGCGGACATGGCGGCGTATCGACGCTTCCTCGGCGAGACCCTGCTGTCGATGCCGGGCGTGCGCGAGACGCGGACCTATGCGGTGATGGAGGAGATCAAGCGCGACGCACCGTTACCGGTGGGCTGACGAAGTGCCGTCGCGATTGTCATTGCTGAGGCGTTGAACGAGCGGTCCTCGCGGGAAAATAGCTCTCCCTGTGCAGTCGCAACGCCTGTCGTCGAATGCACTGGCCGTCTTCTAAAATTTTCTTGGCCCGGCTCCCGGATCGATCCGGGAGGCAGCAAAAGCTGGCGGGCTTATACTTTGAGGTTCTCTGCGGAGGTCTTGCCCCGGTTTGCGATCTCTTCGTATTCCACCGTCTGTCCTTCGTTCAGGGACGACAGACCGGCTTTCTGCACTGCCGAGATATGCACGAACACATCCTTGCCGCCCGACGCAGGCTGGATAAATCCATAACCCTTCGTCGGGTTGAACCACTTGACCGTACCTTTAGCCATCACGACTTCTCCGCGGGTCTTCCTCCGAGATCTCGAACCGCCAGTCCCCGCCAACCGGCCGGTTCGGTCCTAACAGGATACGCGGAATGTGGCCGGCTTGGTAGCTCAAACCACATCGGCCTTTCGCCGAATTCCGCTCAACTTCGCGGCGTTTTTGCCGGTTTTGCCCGTTTCGCGGTCAAATGGCCGGCGTGCTGCGCGCTGTCCGTCAATACGTCGCGGCCAGATAATCGACGATCTTGCCGACATCCGCATCGTCGATCGGTGCGCCATAGACCTTGATCATCTTGGTCACCTCGGCCTGCCAGAAGCCCTTCTTGTCCTTCATCGGCGGCTGCGTCTTGACGTAGTCGGCCGAGTGGCAGGCGCTGCAATTGGCCTGGACGATTTCGAGATTGGGCCCCGCCTTGAAGGCGGCGACCTCGTCCGGAAGCTGGTAGTTGACGGGCGCCGCGGTCACGGCCGTCAGGCCGGTGGCGAGGGCGAGCGTGACGGCGAGGAGAACGGTGCGCTGCATGGTCATTCTCCTTTCAGGCCACGGTGACGCGGACGGTTTCGACGACGTTGCGCAAGTATCCCGCCGGGTTCCAGCGCGGCGCGTCCGGCTGCGTCTCGCCGCCATTGCCGGTGGCGCGCACCTTGAGCTCAACGCTTCCCGCCGCAAGCTTCACCGGCAGCTTCCATTCGCGGAACGAATATTTGCCGAGATCCTTGCCGAGCTTGGCGCTCACCCAGGTCTTGCCGCCGTCGGTGGAGACCTGGACCTCCTTGATGCCCTTGCCGCCGTCGAAGGCGATGCCGCGCAGGGTGGTGCGGCCAGCCTTCAGCTTGGCACCGTCAGGCACGCTGGTGATGAAGGAGCGAATGGTGAAGCGGTTGATCGGGATCGTCGCCTTCGGTGCGGTGCCGGGCTCGATCGCGTTATCAGGCGTATCGGGAATGCGATAGGCCGACTTCATCCAGAAGCCGTCATAGACGTTGTCGATGACGGTGATCTCGTTGAGGTGCTTGACCCAGTAGGTGCCGTAATAGCCGGGCACGATCAGGCGCAGCGGAAAGCCGTTGAGGAACGGCAAATCCTCGCCGTTCATGCCATAGGCCAGCATCACCTCGCCGTCACTGGCGTGAGCGATGTCGAGTGCCTTGACGAAGTCAGGCGTCTTGTCGCTGACCGGCCCGTCCATGCCGTTGAAGGTGACCTGCCTGGCGCCGCTCTGCACGCCGGCCATCTCCAGCACCGCCTTCAACGGCACGCCGCGCCAGCGCGCATTGCCCATGGCGCCGTTGGCGAGCTGGCCGCCGGCGACGCGCGGCTCGAAGAAGCCGCGGCTGTTGCCGGAGCACTGGTTGACGGCGACGATCTCGGTCGCCTTCATCTTCCTGATGTCCTTCAGTGAAAGTTTCAGCGGCTTGTCGACCTTGCCCTTGACCTCCAGCATGAACTTGTCGGGGTCGAGATTGTAGGGGAGGTCCGAGAGGTGATAGCGGACGAAGAACGCATTGTTCGGCGTGATCGGGCCGTCGTTGAAGATCGCGAACGGCGTCTCGAGCTGCGGCGGCCGGCTGGTCAGGCCGATCATCGGCCGCTTCTGCGGGTATTTCACCAGCGGCCGTTCGCCATTGGCGAAGGGCAGGGTCACGGTGTCGAGTGCCAACGCCCTGGTGGCATTCAGTGTGGCCGCCATGGCGGCAAGCCCCGCTCCTTTGAGCAGGTCGCGGCGATCGAACATCTGGTCCCCTCCCGGAGCTTTTCGTTGGCCCGCGGTCATCACCGCGAGCCGCGCTCATCTGTCGCAACGATTTGAACGAAGTCAATTCGTGCTTTCGCAGCAGGCCCATGCCGCTGCGTTGCAGCAGGCCGGTGTTACGGAGACATGCATGTGGCCAAGTTCTCACCGCGGCGGCGGTGTGCTCCCTCGCCCCGCTTGCAGGGAGAGGGTTGGAGTGAGGGGGAGTCTCCGCGAGGGAGGAAGCAGTTGGACTCGCGGAGAGTCCCCCTCACCCGCCGCGCTGCGCGCGTCGGCCTCTCCCCGCAGGCGGGGAGAGGCGAACATCAGGCCGCGACGCGCTCGCTTCGATCGACCAGCGCCGTCAGCCCCCGCGCATCGGCCACCACGCGGACCGCCATCGGCTCGTCGCGGCCGCGGATCGCGACCTCCTGTTGCGGCAGCGTATCGTCGGCGAGGCCCGCGGTGCCGCGGATTTCGTCCGAGACGATCGCCTCGCAGGCCAGCGTCTTGGTCATGTCCTGCAGGCGGGCGGCAACGTTGACGGCATCGCCCAGCGCCGTGAAGACGATGTGATCGCGATAGCCGATGTCGCCGATGATGACCTCGCCGCCGTGAATGCCGATGCCGAAGCGGATCGGCTGGCGAAGATCGTGGCTCAGCAGCTCGTTCAGTTCGTCGATATGGGTGGCGATGCCGCTGGCAGCCTTCAGCGCCTGCCGGCAGGCGGTTTGCGGATCGGCCGTGAGTCCGAACAGCGCCAGCATGCCGTCGCCGACGAACTGGGTCGGCTGGCCGCCATTCTCGATCACGGCCTGCGACACCGCGCCGAGGAAGCGGTTGACGATGAAGACGGTATCGAACGGGAGCCGCTTCTCGGCGAGCTGGGTCGAGCCGCGCATGTCCACGAACAGGCTGACGAGATAGCGCTCCTGGCCGATCCTCGCCGGCGCCGAGGCCTGCGCGTTGGCCGACGACGTTTGCGGGGTGAAGAGCTGGAAGAAGGACAGATCCGACGTCGGCCGCAGCTGGCAGGCCAGCCTGATCGAGGGGTCGTTGGTGCCGACGCGGGTGAGCACGAAGGCCTCGCGCTGCGACGGCTCGGGCAGGACGCCATGATCGCCGATGACGCGGATGCGGCAGGTCGAGCAGCGGGC
>NZ_AJQF01000172.1:0-4995 GCF_000261705.1 Bradyrhizobium genomosp. III
ATGCGGCAGATTATGGCGCAGGCTCGCTTCCAGCACGGAGAGACCCTTGGGAACCCGCACCGTCTTACCGTTGCCGTAGGACAACGCGATCATGCCGCCGCGCCGCTCGCGCCAGGCCCGCACGCCGCGTGCCGCCAGCGCCAGGCCCAGCAGCCCAAAATAGGTGACGGTGAAGGCGCCGGTGATGCGATCGAGCGTGTTGCCTTCCGCGACCGTACCGACCTGGCGTCGCGTGAGATTGTGCGTGCGCCATTCCCCGTCATCGGCCTCGATCGCGACACTGCGGCCGCCCTGGTAGATGCCGAGCAGCGACAAGGTCGGGACCAGCACCGCGGCGGCAAGCAGATAGGGCGCGGCGCGCGTGAAGAACGGCTTGAGGCGGAGCCAGAAATAAATCCCGATGCAGCCGTGCACCCAGGCAATGAGAAGCAGGATCGTCATCTGCCAGAGCCGTCCCGGCGCCGCGACGAAGAACAGATAGAGCTCCTGTGGATAGAGCTTCTGGTGATCGTACAGCGTATAGCCGAGCCGCACCCCGACCACGTGCCCCATGATCAGCGCGGGGATGCTGAGGCCCAGCACGAGCTGAAGCGGCTCGATCGTCCGCCAGCGGAACTGCCGGCGCTGATACAGCGCATAGATGCCGAGCCCCATATGCGTGAGCGCGGCGGTGTAGAACACGATCGAGACGGGGAGGAACTGCCAGAAGACGGTGTGGTAGTAGACCCCGGCCTCCATGGCCTCGACCGAAATATTGCCGAGCGCATGGTTGAGGAAATGGCTGATCACATAACAGAACAGGATCACGCCGCAGACGAGCCGCACCTGCCGCACGCTGGTCCCGCGGACGAGTTCGGAGATGGATGCAGCAGCGGTGGCCATGATTCGGTTGTATCAGTTCATGAAGGAGAACAGCCAGCGTAGCGGTTAATTCCCGATGTGGACAGGTTCGGGGATCACATGCCCGGGAAGGCGCCTCACACTCCGCCGTCGTCCCGGACAAGCGCGCCCTAAGCGCGCGCCGATCCGGGACCCATAACCACAGGGTCGGGTTTGGCGAAGACTCGTGGTTACCAGCTCGTGCCATAACCCCTCCCTGTGGTTATGGGTCCCGGGTCTGCGCTTTGCTTGCCCGGGACGACACCTATGTCTGGACAGCCGACATTGACTCCCCCTCCCAGGTTGGCGAAAAGCGCGGCCGTGACGACATCCCCTGATATCACCGTGTTTCCCCGTGGCGCCGCGCGCCGGCCCCTCGTCATCGCCGTGCTCGTCATCGCCGCGATGACGCTGCTGCGCATCGTCTACGCCTCCGCGATCGAGCTGCGCACCGACGAGGCCTATTACTGGACCTGGTCGAAGGAGGGTGCGCTCAGCTTCCTCGATCACCCCCCGGGCATCGCCTGGCTGATCCGTTTCGGAACCGCGATCTTCGGCGACACCACGCTCGGGGTCCGTTTCGGCGGCATCGTCGCGATGCTGGTGACGCAGCTCCTGCTTGCCGACGTCGTCCGCCGCCTCACCCATGATGTGCGCGCCGTATTGTTCGCGGTGCTGATGCCGGAAGCCGCGCTCTATTACGGCCTGCTGATGGCCAAGGTCGCGCCCGATGTCGCCATGATCCCGTTTGCGGTGGCAATGATGTGGTCGCTGGTGCGGCTCGCGCAAAGCGGCGACGGACGCTGGTGGCTTGCGGCCGGGTTGTTCGCCGGCCTCTCGATGCTGTCGAAATTCACCGCCATCATGTTCGCGCCGGCGGTTGCCGCCTTTCTGCTGGTGCCGGATTGGCGTTGGCGCTGGCTGCGCAGTCCTTACCCTTATCTCGCGGTGCTGGTCGCAATAGCCGTGTTCTCGCCGGTGCTGGTCTGGAATGCGCAGCACGATTGGGCCTCGTTTCGTTTCCAGGGCGTACGCGCCACCGCCAATTACGGCATCTCGCTGCGGACCATCGGTGACTTTATCGGCCTGCAGTTCGGCCTGGTCGGCTTCGTCATGCTGCCGGTGGTGCTGACCGGGCTGGTGCTGACGGCATGGCGCGGCTATCGCGCGCGCGAGCCCGTTGGAATTCTCTTGTCGACGGCGGTGCTGGTGCCGTTTCTGTATTTCCTCGCGAAGTCGACCACGCTTCGGGTCGGCGACACCTGGCCGATGTTCATGTGGCCGGTCGGTTTCGCCGCGGCCGCCGTGAACCTCGCGGCGATGGCGAAGGAGGATTGGTCGGCCCGTATGCTGAGATCGTCGGTGTTCTGGGCCAAGACAGCCGTCGGCTCGGGCATCGCCTTCGTCGTCATCGTGTTCCTCTATTACGTCGCAGCGCCCTGGAATCTCCTCGGCAAGATCGATCCGATCGGCGCCGAGGCCGGCTATGAGCAGGTCGCCGCGCGGGCGCAGGCCGCGCTCGACGAGACCGGCGCGACCTGGATCGCCACCACGGACTATCGCACCTACGCGATGATGCGCTGGCTGTTCAGGGGCCGCGTGCCCGTCATCGAGATCAACGAGCGCGGCCGCTTCCAGGATTTCCGCGATCCCGGCCTGGACCGGATCAAGGGCCATGCCGGCATCTATGTCGGCCGCGAGCCGGACGATCGTTCCTCGCTATGGGAGAACATCCCAGCCAAGCGCGAGCAGCTCGGCGAAGTCGAGCGCCGCTGGCGCGGTGTTCTCGCGGACACCTATGTGATCGAAAAGCTCACCGGCTGGACCCCCGAGCTGTCGCCGTCGAAGGATTCGCCGCTGTTTTGGTGGAAGGTGCTGGCTTTCCTCTCCCTCTCCCCGCTTGCGGGGAGAGGGTTGGGGTGAGGGGGACTCTCCGCGGGGGAGGTGACAGTTGAACTCGCGGATAGTCCCCCTCACCCGGATCGCATCTGGCGATGCGCTCCGGCCTCTCCCCGCACGCGGGGAGAGGCGAAGAAGCTACGCCTCGTCGTCCTTCTTCCGCAAGAGATCCGTCGCGAGATCCGACAGTTTGGGCGGCGGCAGCGCGGCGAACGGCAGCGGACGCGTGACGTCGATCGCCGCCAGGCCCAGCCGTGCCGTCAGCAATCCGTTCAGCACGCCTTCGCCGAGCCGCTGCGACAGCTTTGCCGCGATGCCGTGGCCGAGCATCTGCTGCACCAGGCTGTCGCTCGCGGCCATGCCGCCGGTGATGGCGAGGTGGGCGATGACGTGGCGGAGCAGTCGGATCATGCCGAGCGCGCCGGGGCGCCCGCCGTAGAGATAAGCGAGCTGGCGGATCAGGCGGAGCGCGGCGACGAACACGAACAGCACGTCGATCGCCGCGCGCGGGCTCACCGCGGTCACGATCGAAACCTTTTGCGCGGCTGACGACACCAGACGCCGCGCCTCCGCATCCAGCGGAGACATCAACTCGCGTTCGGCGAGCCGGATCATGTCGGCGCCGTCGATGATCTCGCCGGTGTGGCTCTCCAGCGTCGCGCGGGCGCGGGCGAGCTGCGGGTTCTGGTGCGCGATCTTGAGCAGATCCTGCACGATGACGCGGCTCTCCTTGCGGTCGTCGCTGGCGAGCACAGCGGCGGCGCGCGCATGCAACTGCTCGATCGTCGCCAGCCGCGCCAGACCGACTGCCTCGCGGCCGATCACCACCGCAAGCGCAAGCGCGGTGACGAGCGCGAAGGCGAGACCGACATAGCCGAGCGTTTCGCTGCGCGCGAACAGGTCCTCGATCAGATGCACCACGCCGAGCCCGGTGCCGAGCAGCGTCAGCCCGGCGAGGCCTGACCAGAACAGCGTACCCCAGGGAAAACCGCGGCGCGCCGGCAGCGCCGCTTGAACTGGCACCGGAAGCGCCAGGGGATCGGGCTCCGGCGTGATCTGGATGGTGGCGCGGCTGAGCCGGCTGGTCTCGTCGGCTTCGGTGACGACGACGCCGGGATCGTCGAGCCGGAACGTCGCCGGCCGCCGTGGCTTCGATCGGTCGTTCATGCGAGCTTGTCTCCGATCAGGAACTGCAAGGCACGGTCGAGGCGAATGTGAGGCAGCGTCGGCGGCTCGGAGCCTTCGCGGTCGAGCGTGGGCGGGCGGAAGCGCAGGAAGCGAAAGTCGCTTGTCCCGGCGGTCTCGGTCGCGAGGCCGCGGAACGCGGCATTGCCGTTGAACAATGGCTCGGGATCCAGGGGCAGGTCGCCCGGAAAGGTCGCAACCTCCGTATTGCCGTCGAAGAATTCACCGCCGGCGCTCTCGCCCGCGGCCGGTGTTCCCAGGATCGACGGTAATTTGTCGTGGCCGCGCGCGACTTGAGCCTCTCTCGTGGCGCGCACCGCGGCGAGCGCCACCACGTCGATCGCCGCGCCGGTATTTTCCGCGCGCGCAACGGCGCCCGAGACGGCGCGGCGCAATACGGCCTCGAGCCGGTCGTGGCTGGGATGGTGCAGATGGTCGGCCTTGGTCGCTGCAAACAGGATGCGATCGATGCGCGGACGGAACAGGCTGGAGAGGATCGTGCTGCGGCCGATGTTGAAGCAATCGAGAATGCCGGCGAGGGCTGCTTCGAGATCGTGCAGCGCCTCGGGTCCGGAGTTGAACGCGGACAGTGCATCGGCCAGCACGATCTGGCGATCGAGCCGGGCAAAATGATCCCTGAAGAACGGCCGCACCACGACGTCCTTGTAGGCCTCGAAACGGCGCACCATCATCGCCCACAGCGACCCATCCGGCGCCTGGCCGCCTGCGGGCACCTCGAGGGGCGCGAAGGTCAGTGCCGGGGAGCCTGCGAGATTGCCGGGCATCAGGAAGCGGCCGGGCGGCAACAGGCTCATCGCGAAGCGCTCGTCGCGGCAGGCGCGCAAATAATCGGTGAAGAGTTTTGCGGCCGTCAGCGTCGCTTGCTCGTCCTCTCGCGCGTCGGGCTTGAGCGTTGCCAGATGCGCGTGCCATTCGCCCGCAAGATGCGCGCGCGGCGCCTCGCGCGACAAGACCAGGCTCTCCGCCGACCATTGCTCGAAACTCTTCTGCAGCAGCGGCAGGGCGAGCAGC
>NZ_AJQF01000173.1:0-9100 GCF_000261705.1 Bradyrhizobium genomosp. III
TGTCGAGTGTCAGCGTGCGGTCGGCGCCGTTCGGGCGCTGATAGTCGATGACGAGCCTGAGCTCGCTGATGTCGACGGTCGAGTTCGGCCAGCGGCGCTCCTCGATCAGCGCGCGCAGATGGCTCTCATAGGCAAACCGCGGCACGGCATCGTCGGGCTGCGGCGCCAGATGCGCCCGCGCGATCCGGCCCGAGGCGTAAGCGTCGAACACCGGAAACCGGCCGCCGCGGGTGAGGCCGTGGATCAGCGCGGTGATGAACACGGTCTTGCCGGCCCGCGACAGGCCGGTAACGCCCAACCGCACCGTCGGGTTGAAGAAGTGCTCGCCATAGTCGATCAGCGCCTGCGCGGACAAGCGCGCTTCTTCGACCATATCCTGGAAACTGAATGCCATATGAACGTTAGTGGATCGGGGGCGGCGGGACTGTGTGACCGATCACAAAAGTGGCAATTGCGTGAAGAAAATCAAGCTCCATACTTCCACCGTCTTTGTCGGAAAATCAGCCGTTTGAACGACGCGCCGATCCCGAAAGACCCATACAAGAGGACATTGCCTCATCTTGCGGATTGCCATGACCGTCTTCCAACTGAAAGAGTTCGCCTCCACCTCCGTCCACGCCGCAGCCGACGTGATGGGCTGGAATTACGACCGCGCCGAGCTGATCGCCGACGGAATCATCCACGCGATCGGCGTCCTCTCCGGCCTCATCGCCGCGACCGTGCTGGTGGTGCTGACGGCGATCTATGCCGATGCGACCGACATCGTCGGCGTCTCGATCTATGTCGCCGGCCTGCTCTCGATGCTGGTGCTGTCGGCGACCTATAATCTCTGGCCGGTGTCGCCGGCCAAATGGCTGCTGCGGCGGTTCGACCACTCCGCGATCTATCTGCTGATCGCGGCGACCTATACGCCGTTCATCCTCGAGGTGAAGGACAGCGGATTCGCGCTGGTGCTGCTCGCCGGCGTCTGGTGCGTCGCCATCCTCGGCATCGTGCTGAAGCTCTTCTATCCCGGCCGGTTCGACCGCGTCTCGGTCGGCATCTATCTCGCGATGGGCTGGAGCGGCGTGATGCTCTACGACGCCGTGGTCCGGGCGCTGCCCGCGCTGGTGCTGGGCTTCATCCTTGCGGGCGGGCTGCTCTACAGCTTTGGCGTGATCTTCCATGCCTGGCGGCGGCTGCGTTTCCAGAATGCGATCTGGCACGGCTTTGTGTTGGCCGGCGCGGCGTGCCATTATACCGCGGTGCTCGACCTCATGTTGAGCTGAGCAAGACCCAGGGGGTCTTCCAAGAAGCGGTATAAGACAAGAGGAGACGTCGCATGCAGGTGACCGGCAAGGTCGTGGTCGTCACGGGCGGCGCAAACGGCATCGGCAAGGCGCTGTGCGAGGCGTTTTACAATGCGGGCGCAGCCAAGGTCGTCGTCGCGGACATGGACGCCGCCAATGCGCGGGCGGTTGCGGCCATGGTGGATGGCGCGGCCTTCAAATGCGATGTCGCGCAGGAGAAAGACATCTCGCACGTCATCGAGGAGACCGAGCGGCAGTTCGGCCCCATCGCCCTGTTCTGCTCCAATGCCGGCATCGGCGGCGGCTTCGATCCGATGTCGGTCAATGCCGGCGGAGCCTCCGACGAGCCGTGGCAGCGCAGCTGGGCGATCCACGTCATGGCCCATGTCTATGCGGCGCGGCATCTGATCCCGCGCATGAAGGCGCGCGGCGGTGGCTATTTCCTCAACACGATCTCGGCCGCGGGCCTGCTGTCGCAGGTCGGCAGCCCCGCTTATTCCACCACCAAGCACGCCGCGGTCGGCTTTGCCGAGAATCTCGCGATCTCGCACAAGGCTGACAACATCAAGGTCTCGATCCTCTGCCCGCAGGGTGTCGACACCAACATGCTGCGCTCGATCCCGAAAGGCCCGCAATCCGGCGACGGCGATCTCACGCCGGAGCAGGTCGCGAAAGACGTGCTCGCCGGCCTCGAGCAGGAGACGTTCCTGATCCTGCCGCATCCGCAAGTGCTCGGCTATATGCGCAAGAAGACCGAGAATTATGATCGCTGGATCGGCGGCATGGCCAAGATCCAGGCCAGGATGCGGGAGGATTTCGCGAAGTGACCGTAAGGTCGGTGAGCTGACGTATACTCGCGCCAAAAGCTCGCTGTCGTCCCCGCGAACGCGGGGACCCATAACCACAGGGAGAGGTTTGGCGAAGACTGGTAGATGTTCTTGCGCGCGGTACTGACACCTGCGGATAAATCACGCGGTATGGGTCCCTGCGTTCGCAGGGACGACACCGGTGGTTACCGAGGCAACATCTCCTCCCCCCGGCTCTGCCTGAGCGCCCGCGCATAGAGCATCATGCCCTCGCGCACCGTGCGCTGTTCCGCCGCCGTCAGCGCCGCCAGCGCGCCGCGCACCTGCTGCCGGCCGAACGCGTGCAGCCCCTCCAGCGTGCGCCGCCCCTTCGCGGTCAGCGACAATAGCTTGCTGCGTGCATCATTCTCATCCGGCGTCCCCCTGAGCTCGCCGCAATCGATCAGCTTGCGCACCAGGCGGCTGACGCTGGATTTCTCCAGCCGCAGGAAATCGCCGAGCTCGCCTGATGTCATCGGGCCGCGGATGCCGATCTCCAGGATCGTGTGCACGGCCGAGGGCGGATAGTCCGAGGCCGCCACCGTCGCATCCATGAAGCCGAGCTCGCGCACCATCAACCGCGAGGCGGCGCGAATGTCGTCGATGAGCGCAAGCTCGGCCATCCCTTGACTCCTCGCCTATAGTTGTATCATACAACTATAGGCGCAACGCGGCGCACGCAAGCGTTTTGGAGTGAGCCATGGGCGGAGCTTTGCCGACGGCGATGCGGATGAATGGCAAGGTCTGCCTCGTCACGGGCGGCGGCACCGGCATCGGCCGCGCCACCGCTCTGCGGATGGCGTCCGAGGGTGCCGAGGCGATCATCGTGGCGGGCCGGCGCGAGGCCGAGATCGAGGCGACCGCCGCTTCATGCCGCGAGCTCGGTGCGGAGGCGATCGCGCTCAAGACCGACATCACGCGCGAGGACGACGTCGCGCGCCTCGTCCGCACCGCCATCGAACGTTGCGGCCGGCTCGACGTCGCCTTCAACAATGCCGGCTTCCAGGAGCGCCGCGCGCCGCTGGAACAGCAGGGCACTGACATCTACGACAGCGTGTTCGACACCAATGTCCGCGCGCTGTTCCTGTGCCTGCGCCACCAACTGCCGGCGATGCTGGCGCAAGGGCGCGGCAGCATCGTCGTCAACGCTTCTGTCAGCGGCGTGCGCAATCCCAATCCCGGCTTCTCGCTCTATTCGGCCTCGAAGGCCGCCGCGATCTCGCTGACGCGCTCGGCCGCGCTGGAGAATGCCCCGCGCGGCATCCGCATCAATGCCATCGCGCCGGGCCGCGTCGTCACCGACATGATGCTGCGCGCCGGCGTCGGCGACATCGCAACGGTGAGTGCTGGCCTGCCGCTGCGGCGGATGGGGAGCCCGGAGGAGGTGGCGGAGGCCGTGGTGTGGCTGTCGTCGGATGCGTCGTCGTATGTCGTCGGGCACGTGCTGGCGGCGGACGGGGGATTTCTGGCGTCGTAGTTGGCAGCGGTGGTGCGGCAAACTCGATGTCGTCCCGGCGAAGGCCGGGACCCATAACCCCAGGCCGTAGTTGTGGCACCAAGCTGCCCACTTCGGGTCTTCGCCAAACCTCTCCCTGTGGGTATGGGTCCCGGCCTTCGCCGGGACGACAACTCAATGCTTCTGCCCGTAGAGCACCGGCACCGCCGAATCCACGACGACCTCGACCAGGCTCGTCCCCTCAAACGCCATCCCGCGCTTCAGCGCCTTGCCGAGCTCAGCCGCCTTCGTCACCCGCACCGCGTGACATCCCATGCCTTCGGCGAGCCGGACGAAATCGATCCCCGGCAGCTCCAGCCCCGGCACGTTGCGCACCTGCATGACCTGGCTGAATGAGCGCATCGCGCCGTAGCCGGAATTGTTGATGACGACGATGGTCAGCGGCAGCTTGCGCTGCGCGGCGGTCCACAGCGCCTGGATCGAGTACATCGCCGAGCCGTCGCCGATCAGGCAGACCGTGCGGCTGTTCGGCTTGCCGAGCGCCATGCCGACGGCGGCGGGCAGGGAATAGCCGAGGCCGCCGCTCGCCATGGTGTAAAAACTGTCCTGGCCGCGCATCGGCATGAACTTCTGCATCGCCGGCCGGTGCGAGGGCACTTCCTCGACGACTGACGCACCATCCGGCATCGCCTGCGACAGCGAATGCAGCAGGAACTCGACCGGCAGCGGATCGGCAGCTTGCGGCGCCGGCGGCAGTGTGCGGCCGTTCGGCGTGGCGCGCTTGCTCTCCGGCAGCAGGTCGAGCAGCGTGCTCAGTGCCGGCTTCATCGTCGCGACAATGCTGGTGCCGACGGGCGTCACGGCCGCGGCATCCGGATCATCGGTGATCTGAAAAATCGTCGCGCTACCATCGAAGATCGCGGCATGGCCCTCGACATGGAAGGTGAACACGGGCGCACCGATCACGACGATGAGATCATGCTCACGCAGTGCGTCGGAGAGTTGCGCCGGCGAGGCATGCAGGAAGCCGGCGAATTGCGGATGCCGCTCGGGGAACGAGCAGCGCGCCGAGAACGGGCTGACCCAGACGCTGGCCTTCGCCTTCTCGGCGACGCCCACCATCAGGTCCACCGCGCCGGCGCGGTCGACGCCGGGGCCGACGACGAGGGCAGGGTGCTTTGCGGAACCGAGCGCGGCGACCAGTGCCTTCATCGGCTCAAGCTCGGGGCCGATTTCCCGGCTGACCTTGCGCGCCTCGATCGGCGCGCAGGCATGCGCCCAGTCGTCGATCGGGATCGACACGAAGGTCGGCCCGCACGGCGGCTGCATCGCGGTGTAATAAGCGCGCGCGATCGCAGCCGGCACGTCCTCGGGCCGCGCCGGCTCGACGCTGTATTTCACGTAAGGCCGCGGAAACTCCGACGCGCGCTCGGCATAGAGGAAGGCCTGCAAGGGCAGGATCGAGCGCGCCTGCTGGCCCGCGGTGATCACCAGCGGGGTCTGGTTGCGGTGCGCGGTGTAGATGTTGCCGAGCGCGTTGCCGACGCCGGCGGCCGAATGCAGATTGACGAAGCCGGCATTGCGGGTCGCTTGCGCGTATCCGTCGGCCATGCCGACGGCGGAGGCTTCCTGCAGCGCCAGCACGTAGTCGATGTCATCGGGCCAGTCGCTCAGGAACGGCAGCTCGGTTGAACCAGGATTGCCGAACACTTTTGTGATGCCGAACGAGCGCAGCAGGTCGAGCGTCGCCTGCTTGACGGTGACGGACTTGCTTTTTGTCGCGGCGGGCTTGAGGGACGACATCGGACGGCTCCCCTGATCTTCTTGTGTTCCGTCGCCGTGCCGAGCATGAGCGACGATTTGTCCGCCTTGGCCTTTGAGCACAGGCAAAAGCAACCTACCTCTCGGTGGATTGCTTGGCGAAGTCAAGATGAGGCTGCGTGTGATGCTGGGGCGCTAGCGCGTGGCGCCCTTGACCAGTGGGCACTTGCTCTCCGAGAGCGGCCACGCGGTCTGTTCCGATGGAATCGGACGCACGATCTCCAGATAGTCCCAGGGATATTTCGACTCCGAAGGCTTCTTGACGCGGGCCAGATACATCGTGCGTGTCACGCGGCCGTCTTCGCGCAGCGTCGCGCCCTGCGAAAAGATGTCGTCGATCGGGATCGCGCGCATGGCGGCGGCGACCCGCTCGGCGTCGTCGGTGCCGGCCTGGGTGACAGCCTTCAGATAGTGCCGCACCGCGCCGTACACGCCGGCATGCAGCATCGACGGCGGCGCGCCGGTCTTCACCATGAACTCCCTCGACCAGGCGCGCGTCGCCTCGTTCATGTCCCAGTACGATGCCGTCGTCAGATACGTGCCCTGTGCGGCTTCCAGGCCCATGGTGTGGATGTCCTGCAAGAACAGGATCATCGCCGCAAGACTTTGCCCGCCCTTCACGATCCCGTACTCGTTGGCCTGCTTCATCGCATTGATGGTGTCGTTACCGGCATTGGCAATGCCGATGACCTTGGCGCCGGAAGACTGCGCGGTGAGCAGGAACGAGGAGAAATCCGGCGTGTTGAGCGGATGGCGAACGGCGCCCAGCACTTTGCCGCCGGCCGCCGCGATCACGTCGCTGGCGTCTTTCTGCAACTGCTGGCCGAAGGCATAATCGGCGGCGAGGAAGAACCACGTCGTACCGCCGGCCTCGACGACTGCCGAGGCCGTTCCGTGCGAGACCGCGTAGGTGTCGTAGGTCCAGTGCACGCCGAACGGCGAGCACTGCTCGTTGGTTAGTGCCGTCGTGCCCGCGCCGGAATAGAGCACGATCTTCTTCTTTTCGCGTGCGAGGCCCTGGATCGCGAGCGCGACACCGGAATTCGGTACGTCGACGATCGCATCCACGCCCTCGACATCGAACCACTGGCGGGCAATTCCGGTGCCGATGTCGGGCTTGTGCTGATGATCGGCTGAGATCACCTGAACCGGCTTGCCGAGCACGGTGCCGCCGAACTCGCGAACCGCCATCTCGGCGGCGACAAGCGAACCCTTGCCGGTGACATTAGCGGTTACACCAGCCATATCGGTCAGGACGCCGATCTTGACGACGCCACCCGAGACTTCCGCCTGTGCCGCAATCGGAACGATCAGCGCGATCAGGGCCGCGCCGAGCAGGTTCGATCTCATCTTCATCTCCTCCTGATCTTCTCGTGCCTTGTCGGGTCAGCAGCCGGCCGCATCGAGCCAATCGAGGACCAGCGCGGCGAGATCATCGCTGTTGTCCTCGATCATCATCATGTGGCCGTTGCCGGTGATGCCGCGATCCGGCAGCCAGATGAAGTCGGCATCGAGATAGGCCGCGGTCGCAGCGTCCACCTCGCGTGGATGACGCGGATCGAGCTCGCCGGTGACGATCAGGATGCGATGGTTGCCGAGTCTGTTGAGATCGCCGACGCGGAGGCCGCGTCCGCCGATGTTGAAGCGCTCGTTCAGGATACGCGGGCTTTCGGGCACGATGGACGCGAAATAGTGCTTGAACGCATGTTGCGGAAATCGCGATGTGTTCGCCCAGGAAGAAGCGGCGAATTCGGCGTTCAGCCAGACGGGCCGATCCTCGGCGGCATGCACCGGCCGACCGGCGCTGGCGTCGTCGCGTAGCGCTGCAAGCGCGGCCGGATCGTCGGGCAGATCCTTCAGCAAATCGGCGGGCGGGCCCGGCGCGATGCCGACGACGGCGCGGACCAGATCGGGCCGTCGCTCGGTCATCCACCATGCCATCGGCCCGCTCGCGGAATGCACCAGCAATACGGCGGGGCCGATCTCCTCCAGCAGTGCGAGCAACGAGTTGGCGACGTCGGCGCTGCCAAGCGTCGGAAAATCCGCCCGCTGTGGCGAGCGGCCATGGCCGGGCCAATCAGGCACGAACACATGGCGGCCGGTACCTGCGAATCGTGGCGCCCAGCCCGGCCGCAGATCAGGCGTCGCCATGTAGCAGGCGCCGGTGTGCGCAGCGCCATGTACCATCACGACGGGCGTCCGCTCGGTTCCGCCCTCGGGCGGTCGGACGTGATCGACATAGATCGGATGCACCTCAGTCCCTGCGTAGAAGCACGATGGCCCCTGCGCGCGCAGCAAATGCCTCCGTCGCGCGGACGCGACGGGTCCCGCCTTGTTCACAGCCGGCGATCTCCCAGAGTTCTGTTCTATTCCGCTGCGATGTTAGGATGAGATCAATCCGAAAGGCAATGAGAAAGTCACATATGAGACGATCTAGCAAAGACGCGACCCGGCCCAATTCAGGGGAAAGCGCCGACCGCGCCAGGGACGTGCTCGGCGGCACCGAAGTCAGGATCGCCTACAAGATGGGTTACGTCCTGAATTTCTACCGTGAGCCGTCGTTTCGGAAGATCGAGATGGAGCTCGGCATCACACGTCCGGAGATCGTCACGCTCATCTTCCTGAGTTTTCGCGAGGGCGTGACCGCCAGCGAGATCTGCGAGTTTTCCGGTCATCTCAAGGCCAATATCAGCCGCGGGATCATTGCGCTGGAAAAGAAGAAGCTGTTGCGTCGCGACGTCGACAAGAACGACAATCGCCGCCAGCGTCTGTATCTGACGCCAGCCGGACGCACGCTCTATGCCAGATACATCCCCACCTTGCGCGAGCGCGAACGGGCGATGCTGTCATGCCTCAGCGTGTCCGAACGCAAGGTGTTCGAAGGTCTGCTCGACAAGCTGGCCGAGCATGTCCCGCAGTGGACGGCGCTCGATGAACTGTGAAGGGCGCGCTCCTGGCGGCGTCATGCCGGGGGGCGCGAGGCGAACCCGGAATCTCGCGATTCCCCGGTGCGCAATTTGCGCACCTGAGGTCCGATCCTGCGGACCGCCCCGGAACGACGGGACGTCCCTCACCAAACCGCCGTGCCCTTCATCGTCGGCTGCCCTTCCGCATTCGCGGTCCACAGCTCCATGCCATCAGTGGTCTCGTTGGCGTTGACCGAGAACTCCGTGCCCTCGAACAGCGGCTGCAGGCCGCGATAGGTGAACTTCTTCGGCGCCTCGCCGCCGTGCAGCTTCGCGGCCAGCTCGATGATCAGCGCCGCCTGCAGCGGGCCGTGGAAGATCAGGCCCGGATAGCCCTCGACCTTGGTGACGTAGTCGCGGTCGTAATGGATGCGGTGACCGTTGAAGGTCAGCGCGGAATAGCGAAACAGCAGCACGGGGTCGGAGACATGGGTCTCGCGGTGCTGCGCCTTCGGCGGCGGAGGCGGGGCCTTGGCGCCAGCCGGCGCGCTGCTCGTCATCTCGCGATAGACGATGTCCTGCCGCTCGCGAATGGCGACGCCGCGCGGCGAGGAGATGCTGTGCTCGACCGAGACGAAGCACAGCGTGCCGGTCGAGCCCGTCTTGACCTGCACGTCGGCGATGCGCGAGGTCCGAGTCGATTCATCGCCGACCTGCAGCGGCTGCAGGAACTCGATCTCGCCGCCGGCCCACATCCGGCGTGGCAGCGGCACCGGCGGCAGG
>NZ_AJQF01000174.1:0-2252 GCF_000261705.1 Bradyrhizobium genomosp. III
CAGCATCGACATCGGGAACACCGGCTGCGCCAGGCACCAATGCACCGTGAACGGCGCGGCGTCGCCTCTCCTGGGCTCGCCGACCTCCTGGAACAGCGTCGCGCGCAGGCCCATCACGAGCTGCGCGGTGACGATGTCGGTGGCCTCCGTGCTGCGGCCGATCCATTGCCGCAAGTGATCGATGTCGAGCTTCTCGGTCATGACGCCTCGCTCTTCTTACGTCTTGGACTTTGGGTTTTCGCCGATGGCGGGCACAGCGCCGTAAGCGCGCGTTTCGCCGACGACGATCGGCGCCGGCGCGGGATAGCTGACGCGTCCCTGCGGCGTGTCGACCTCGATGCGGCGCAGATGCGGGTGGTTGGTGAGGTCGGCCATGGTGTTGACCTCGGCAAAGGCGATATCGGCATCCGACAGCCGCTTGAGCAGCTCGTCGCGCGTCATCTTGCCGAAGATATCCGCCACCGTCGTATCGGTGAAGTCGCGGTTGCGCACGCGCTCGACCATGTTGGCGACGCGGGGATCGGCGGGCAGATCGGGTTGATCCAGCACCTTCGCGCAAAGCGTCCTCCACTCGCGCTCGCTCTGGATCGAGATCAGGATGTCCTTGCCGTCCTTCGACGTGAACACGCCATAGGGCGCGATCGAGGGATGCCGCAGCCCCATGCGCTTGGGCGGATTGCCGGCTTCGGAGTTGAGCAGCGGCACGGTGCACCAGTCCGCCATCACGTCGAACATGGAGATGCGGATGTCACAGCCCTTGCCGGTACGCCCGCGCCCGATCAGCGCCTCCAGGATCGCCGCATGCGCGGTCGCGCCGGTCGCGACGTCCACGATCGACATGCCGACGCGCGAGGCGCCATCAGGGTTGCCGGTGATCGAGGCCAGGCCGCTCTCGGCCTGGATCAACAGATCATAGGCCTTGCGATGCGCGTAGGGACCTTCGTCGCCATAGCCGGTGATCGTGCAGGAAATCAGCTTCGGATAGTCCTTCAGCAGCCGCTCGCGCGAAAAACCGAGCTTGTCCATCGAGCCAGGCTTGAGGTTCTGGATCAGCACGTCGGCGCTGGCGATCAGCTTCTCCAGCTCGGCGCAGCCTTCTTTCGTTGCGAGATCCACCACCGCCGATTGCTTGCCGCGGTTGAGCCAGACGAAATAGCTGCTCTGGCCCTTGGCCGCCGCGTCATAGCCGCGGGCGAAGTCGCCTTCGGGCCGCTCGATCTTGATCACCTCCGCGCCGGCATCCGCCAGGCGCGAGGAGCAGAACGGCGCCGCCACCGCCTGCTCGACCGCAATCACCCTGATCCCGTCCAATGCTCCCATGATGACGGCCTCAGTACGAGCGCGGCATGCCGAGCACATGCTCGGCAACGAAGGAGAGCACGAGGTTGGTCGAGATCGGCGCCACCTGATAGAGCCGCGTCTCGCGGAATTTGCGCTCGACGTCGTATTCCTCGGCGAAGCCGAAGCCGCCATGGGTCTGGATGCAGGCGTTCGCCGCCTCCCAGGACGCATCCGCCGCCAGCATCTTGGCCATGTTGGCCTCCGCGCCGCAGTCGAGCCCGGCCTCGTATTTGCGCGTGGCTTCCTTCACCATCAGTTCGGCCGCGCGCATCGAGGCATAGGCCTTGGCGATCGGGAACTGGATGCCCTGGTTCTGGCCGATCGGCCGGCCGAACACGCTGCGCTCCTTGGCGTAGTTCGTCGCCTTGGCGATGAACCACTTTGCGTCGCCGACGCATTCGGCCGCGATCAGGATACGCTCGGCGTTCATGCCGGAGAGGATGTAGCGAAAGCCCTTGCCTTCCTCGCCGATCAGATTCTCCGCCGGCACCTTCATGTCGGTAAAGAACACTTCGGTGGTGGCGTGGTTCATCATGGTGCGGATCGGGCGGATCTCGAGGCCGTTGTTCTTGGCCTCGCGCATGTCGACGATGAACACCGACAGGCCGTCCGTGCGCTTCTTGGCCTGCTCCTTCGGCGTGGTGCGCGCCAGCAGAACCATCAAATCGGAATGCTCGGCGCGGCTGGTCCAGATCTTCTGGCCGTTGACGATGTAGCTGTCGTTGCCGTCCTTGCGCGCGAAGGTTTTCAGCGAGGAGGTGTCGGTGCCGCTGGTCGGCTCGGTGACGCCGAAGGCCTGCAGGCGCAATTCGCCGCTGGCGATCTTCGGCAGATATTTTGCTTTTTGCTCGGCGTTGCCGTGTCGCAGCACGGTGCCCATCGTGTACATCTGGGCGTGGCAGGCGCCGCCC
>NZ_AJQF01000175.1:0-44457 GCF_000261705.1 Bradyrhizobium genomosp. III
TCGAGGATCGCGGCCGCCGCGGACAGCTTCAGCCCCGCACCGCCATATTCCTCGGGGATCAGCACCGAGAGATAGCCGGCCGCTGTCAGCGCGTCGACGAACGCCTTGGGATAGGCCATCTCGCGATCGAGCTTGCGCCAATATTCGCCGGGGAACTGGGCGCAGAGCTTTGCGACGGCTTCACGGATGTCGGCGTAATCTTCGGTGTGGTGTTCTTCACTCATGGCGTTTCCAGTTCTTAGCGGCAGTTAAGATAACGCCGGCCGATCCTCAGGCGTTGTGAAAACAACGCCAACCCCCTATGCTCATTTGTTATAACGTATGGAGTAGCCTTCCAGGATTGGCAAGCATGGATTTCCGGCAGCTCAGGACCTTCAGTTGCGTGGCGGAGCTCGGCAGTCTGAGCAAGGCCTCCGACACGCTGCGCGTGGCGCAGCCGGCGCTTTCCAGGCAAATCAAGCTGCTGGAACACGAGCTGCGCACGGAGCTTTTCACGCGCAACGGCCGCGGCATGGTGCTCACAGAGGCCGGGCGCCTGCTGCTGGCGCGCACCTCGGGCATCGTGCGTCAGATCGACCAGATCCGCGACGATATCCAGTCGTCCCAGGGGCCGCCGTCCGGCCAGGTCGTGCTTGGCCTGGTTCCAACCGTGAGCTGCGTGCTGTCGGCGCGCTTTGCGCGGCGCTGCGTCGAAAAATTTCCCGGCATTTCGCTGCGCATCGTCGAGAGCTACAGCGGCCATCTGGTCGAATGGCTGCATCGCGGCGAGATGGATCTCGCCATCCTCTATGGCCGCTCGGCCGATCTGCATCTCAACGTGGAGAGCCTGGGGCGCGACAACATCGTCGCGGTCGGCCCGCGCGGCTGCGGCCTCGCGCGCAAGAAGAGCGTCGACATCGGCTGGCTGCTGCGGCAACGGCTGGTGCTGCCCTCTCACTCGCACGGCCTCCGTGCGCTGATCGAGCACGCGGCCGCCCAGCGCAAGATCAAGCTCGACGTCCAGCTCGAGGCGGATTCGTTCCGCGTGCTGACCAGCCTGGTCGAGGAGGGGCTCGGCTTTGCACTGCTGCCGCCGTCGTCGGTCCACGGCGAGGTCGCGGACGGGCGGCTGGAAACCGCTGTCGTCTCCAAGCCGATGACGCGCGAGCTCATTTTCGCTTCTCCGATCGACCGCCCGGTCTCGACGGCCTCGCTCGCCGTCACGGCGCTTCTGCGCGAGGAAGTCGCCGCCTGCCGCAAGGAAGGCGTGTGGGATATCAAATTGAGTTAGATGCGGCTCGTGTCGTAGAACAGCCGCGCGCCGCCCGGCCATCGCATCTGGCGCGAGCTGTCATGCCGAAATTTTATAGCTGGGCTGGAACGCCAACATACCGCTCTCGTGCCCCGGACGCAGCGCAGCACGCCCGGCGATGCGAAGCATCGTCCGGTGTGTGATGCGCTGCAGAGCCGGGGCCCATGTTGCAGCGAGGCCGTTGCTTGCTGGGTCCCGGCTCTGCGCCGCACCGCTACGCGCTGCGTCCGGGACATGAGCGAAGAAGACGCTTCGCTCGCAATGACGGAGGTTAGAGCCTACCCCGGAATCCTCACCGGCAACGTCTCGTACCCCTTGATGAAGCTCGAATAGATCCGCTTGGGCTCGCCGACCACCTCGATGCGGTCGAAGCGCTTCAGCATCTCTTCCCAGACGATGCGCAGCTGCAGCTCGGCGAGGCGCATGCCGACGCAGCGGTGGATACCGAAGCCGAAGGAGAGGTGGGTGCGCGGGCGCGGACGGTCGATGATGAAGTCGTTCGGCTTGTCGAACATCTCCTCGTCGCGGTTGCCGGAGACGTACCACATCACCACGCGGTCGCCCTTCCTGATGTGCTTGCCGCCGATCTCGGTGTCTTGCAAGGCGGTGCGGCGCATATGCGCCAGCGGCGTCTGCCAGCGGATCACCTCGGGCACCATGGAGTCGATCAGCTCCGGATTGGCGCGCAGCTTGTCGTATTGCTCCGGGTTCTCGCTCAGCGCCAGCACCGAGCCGGTCATGGTGTTGCGCGTGGTGTCGTTGCCCCCGACGATGAGCAGGATGATGTTGCCCATGAGGTTGTCGGGGTCCATGTGGCGCGTGGCATCGTTGTGCGCCATCAGCGACAGCAGATCGTTGCGCGGTGCGGAGTTGACGCGCTCGTTCCACAGCTTTGACATGTAGGCGTAGCACTCGTCCATCTCGCGGCGGCGCTCTTCGGCGGAGGCGACGATGCCGCTCTTGGGCAGCGCGGTCGAAACGTCCGACCAGCGCGTCAGCTTGCGCCGCTCCTCCCAGGGGAAGTCGAACAGGGTCGCGAGCATCTGCGTCGTCAGCTCGATCGAGACGCGCTCGACGAAGTTGAAGGTCTCGTTGCGCGGCAGATTGTCGAGCACGGTCTGCGAGCGCTGCCGGATCAGCTTTGCCAGCTCGTCCAGATGTGTCGGCGTGAACATCGGCGACACCGTCTTGCGCTGCGACGAATGCCTGGGCTGGTCCATCGCGATGAAGCTCGGATAGTCGTAGCCTTCCGGCACGTCGCGGATCGAGATGCCGCCGAGCGTGGAGTCCGAGGAAAAGATGCCGTGATTGGTGTCGACATGCATGATGTCGTTGTATTTCACCACCGACCAGTACGGCTCGATCGGCGCGTTGGTGCAGTAATGCACCGGCTCTTCCTTGCGCAGACGCTCGAACCACGGCCACAGCGTGTCGTCCTGGAACAGCCTGGGCGCGCCGGGGTGGAATTGCGCCAACGGCGTCGCATAGGCCTCCTCGCGGGCCCTGCGCATGCGTTCGGCCTTGTCCACTTTAACCGGCGCTTGGATGTTCATCGTCGTGGCTCCAGTTGGCTCTTCCTTCACCTCGCCCCGCTTGCGGGGAGAGGTCGGATCGCATCGTTAGATGCGATCCGGGTGAGGGGGACTCTCTGCGATTCGGCTGTCGCCGTCTTCGGGGAGAGAGCCCCTCACCCCCTCCCTCTCCCCGTAAGAACGGAGGGAGGGTTTTTCGTCTCACGCCGCAATCTTCACCGGCAGTTCTTCCAGACCCTTCACGAAACTCGAATAGACCCGCTTGGGTTCGCCGACCACGTCGATATGATCGAACCGCTTCAGGATCTCCTCCCAGATGATCTTGAGCTGGAGTTCGGCAAGCCTGAGGCCGACGCAGCGGTGGATGCCGAAGCCGAACGACAGATGCGTGCGCGGGCGGGCGCGGTCAATGATGAATTCGTAGGGCTTCTCGATCGCCTCCTCGTCGCGGTTGCCCGAGACGTACCACATCACGACCTTGTCACCTTTCTTGATCTCTTTGCCCCGGAACCCGAAGTCGGCGAGCGCCGTGCGCCGCATATGCGCCAGCGGCGTCTGCCAGCGGATCACTTCGGGCACGAAGCTGTCGAGCAGAGCGGGATTTTCGCGCAGCTTGCGATACTGCTCGGGATGCTGGCTCAGCGCGTGGAGCGAGCCCGACATGGTGTTGCGCGTGGTGTCGTTGCCGCCGACGATCAAAAGCACGAGATTGCCGAGGAAGTTCTTGGCGTCCATGTCGCGGGTCGCGGCGCCATGCGCCATCATCGAGAGCAGGTCGCTCTTCGGCGGCTGCGCGATGCGCTCCTTCCACAGCCGCGCGAAATAGCCGGCGCATTCGGTCAGCTCGGCCTGCCGCTCGTCCTCGGTGGCGACGAGTCCGTCAGGCCCGGGAATGGTGGTGGCGATGTCGGACCAGCGCGTCAGCTTGCGGCGGTCCTCCCAGGGAAAGTCGAACAGCACCGCCAGCATCTGCGTCGTCAGCTCGATCGAGACCCGGTCGACCCAGTCGAACACCTCGCCGCGGGGCAGATCGTCCAGGCACTCGGCCGAGCGCTTGCGGATGTTGAGGGCGAGATTGTCCAGATGCGTCGGCGTGAACATCGGCGCCACGGTCTTGCGCTGCGCCGCATGGCGCGGCGGGTCCATCGAGATGAAGCTCTCGCGGCGCAGGTCCGGATCGATGTCGCGGATGGTGATGCCGCCGAGGGAGGAGGCCGAGGAGAACACCGAATGGTTGGTCTCGATCTCCATGATGTCGTTGTAGCGCGTCACCGACCAGTACGGGCCGAACATCGAGTCCTTGCAGTAGTGCACGGGATCTTCGCGGCGCAGCCGATCGAAATACGGCCAGAACGTATCGGTCCTGAACAATTCCGGATCGCCCGGATCGAATTGCTCCAGCGGCAGTGTCGTGGCGCGCTCGCGAAGGGCGTCGAGCTTGGCCGCGCTCTCGATGGTCCCATGCATGACCGTTCTCCCTGGCATGTACCGCGCGTTCTCGTTGAATTCTGCGCTGCGGTATTTGATGTGCAATTACAGCCGGTTATCTGCGCCGGAGCAAGGGAGAGTTTTGTCACATCCAACCTTTGCGAGAGGGTGGATGTGAAGCCCGAATGGAGCCACCGGGTCGGCGCAAAGCGCCGCCCGATGACAGGCTCCGCGTCATCCGGGGCCGGCGTCGCTTGGGGCACGATCACGGATTACGCTGACGGGATCTCGATCAGCGTGACCCTCCGCACACCGTTTGTCGTGAAAACGTGCCAGAAACCGACTGGAATCAAGGTAAATCGAACCCCGCCATCTTGGGGGCCGACCAACCTCTGATCTATAGTTTGACCCGATCAAGACCGCATCCCGAGGTTGCCGCCGTGAACGACATGCAATGGACCCCCATCGGCTCCGAGCCCTTACCGCCGCCGCTGCCGCCCACGCGGGTCGATTTCAGCGGTGACCGCTCCGAGTTCCGCAAAATGGTCACCAAGGGTGCCATGCTGGAGCTGGTCACCTTCGGCTTCTACCGGTTCTGGCTCGTCACCGACATCCGTCGTCATCTGTGGGCGAACACCGCGATCGACGGCGATGCCGCCGAATATACCGGCCGCGCCAAGGAGCTGCTGGTCGGCTTCCTGTTCGCGCTCGCGATCCTGGTGCCGATCTACCTCGCCTACTTCCTGATCGGCATCGAGTTCGAGCGCTGGCAGGGGTTTGCCTCGACGCCGCTGTTCATCGGCTTCTACGCCTTCGGCCAGTTCGCGATTTTTCGCGCGCGACGTTACCGGTTGACGCGCACCGTTTGGCGCGGCGTCCGCTTCTGGATGGACGGCTCGGGCTGGGCCTATTCGTTCCGCGCCATGGCGTGGGGCTTGCTCGTGTTCCTGACGCTCGGCCTGGCGCTGCCCTGGCGCGAGGCCGCGCTCGAACGCTACAAGATGCAGCACACCCATTACGGCGATCTCCGCGGCGATTTTGAGGGCAACGGCTGGACCTTCTTCAAGCGCGGTTGGTGGCTGTGGCTGCTCAGCCCGATCGCGCTGGTGATCTTCCCGCTTGCGCCGTTCTTCTATGCGGAATTCAAGGCGCGCGAGTGGCGCTGGTGGCTCGACGGCATCCGCATCGGCGGCGTCAGCCTGTCCTCGGACCTGCCGCACGATGCCTTCTACGGCCTGTACTGGAAGGTGATCGGCTGGTGGACGCTGCTCTCGATGGTGTTCTCCGCCTATCTCGGCGGCAGCGCCTTAGCGGTCGTCCAGCTGAGCGGCGTTCCGGCCGATCAGGTGTTCGGCTCCGACAATGCCGCCAGGAGCATCCCGATGGTGGTGATGATGGTGATCGGCTATCTCGCGCTGGCGCTTGCGATCAACATCGTCATGCGGGTCTATCTTCAGCGTGATCTCTGGGCCAAGGTGCTGGAGACCGTCAAGGTGCACGACATCGGAGCGGCGTCGGATGTGCAGGGGCGCGGCGTACTTGCCAGCGCGCTCGGCGAAGGTTTTGCCGACGGGCTCGATGTCGCGGGATTCTGAGCTGTGACTGACGTATTTGCCGAGGCGCCGGCGCAGGCCGCCAAGCCGACCATCTTCTTCGACGGCACGTCGAGCCGCCGGCGGCAGGTGACGCTGACGTTCGCCGATGCGCTCGAGATCCTTGAGGAGGGCGGAACGCCGGTTCGCTGGTCCTATGCCGACATTCGCCGCGCCGACAGTCCGCCCGGGATTTTGCGTCTGGCTTGCACCACGGCGCCGCCGCTGGCGCGGCTCGAGATCCGCGACGCTGTACTCGCGGCAGACGTGACCGTCCGCTGCACCCATCTCGACGAGCACCGGACCTCGCGCCGCGGCGTCGCAAAAATCGTCGGCTGGTCGGTGGCTGCCACCGTCTCCATCGTCTGCGTCGTGCTGTTCGGCGTGCCGCTCGCCGCCGACCGTCTCGCGCCGCTGGTGCCGAAACCGATCGAGCGGCGCATCGGTGACGCCTCCGAAGTCCAGGTGAAGACCATCTTCGGCCGCAGCGTGTGCGAAGACCCCGCGGGCAAGGCCGCGTTCACAAAGCTGGTCAACCGCCTGCGCGATGCCGCCGGCCTCGACGACGATTCCATGACGGCCGGCGTGCTGCCGACCGCGGTGCCGAACGCGTTCGCGCTGCCCGGCGGCAAGGTCTACGTGCTGAGGGGCCTGCTCGACAAGGCACAGAACCCCGACGAGCTCGCCGGCATCCTCGCCCACGAGCTCGGCCATCTCAAGCATTACGACAACATGCGCGGCCTGATCTACAACGGCGGCACCTCATTCCTGATCGGCCTGTTGTTCGGCGACGTTACCGGCTCATCCGCCGTGATCTTTGCCTCGCGCACCGTCGTCGAAGCCTCCTATTCGCGCGAGGCCGAGACCGCCGCCGATACGTTCGCGATCGAGATCATGCACAAGCTCGGCCGTTCGCCGAAGCCCGCGGCCGAGCTGATGTTCCGCATCACCGGCAAGGAGGGCGGCTCCACGCTCACGTCGATCCTCGCCAGCCACCCGCTGACCGAGGACCGCCTCGCCCGCATGACCAGGGAAGATCGCCCGGCCAGCGGCCCGCCGCTGCTGACGGACAAGGAATGGCAGTCACTGAAGGGGATTTGCGGCAGCGGGAAGGTGTGAACTTCTCTTACCGCGTCCCGTAAGCGCGGTCGCCGGCGTCGCCGAGGCCCGGCAGGATGAACCCGTTCTCGTCGAGGCCCTCGTCCACCGCCGCGGTCCAGATCGGCACGTCCGGATGCAAGCCGCGCAGCCGTTCGAGGCCTTCCGGGGCGGCGATCAGGCAGGCGAGGCGGATGTCCCTGGCGCCGCGCTCCTTCAGGCGGTCGATGGCAGCGACAGCCGTGTTGGCGGTGGCGACCACCGGGGTCACCACGATCGCGAGGCGCTCGCCGAGGTCGGACGGCGATTTGAAGAAATACTCGACCGCCGCAAAGCTGTGCGGCTCGCGGTAGAGTCCGATATGGGCGACGCGCGCGGTCGGCACCAAATCCATCATGCCGTCGACGAAGGTGGTGCCGGCGCGCAGCATCGGCACGAACACCAGCTTCTTGCCGGCGATCTTGGCCGAGTGCATCGTCGCCAGCGGCGTCTCGATGACGGTGTCAGCAAGCGGCAGGTCGCGCGTCACCTCGTAGCACAAGAGCATGCCGATCTCCTTGATCAGCTCGCGGAACGACTTTGTTGAAATCGATTTGTCCCGCACCAGCGTCAGCTTGTGCTGCACCAGCGGGTGATCGACGATCGTGACGCCTTCCATGATGGGATGCTCCTGAAATTCATCAAGTGAATGTGTGAGCGGCAGCGAGGATTAGAAAACCGTGCCGTCGCTGATGACCTTGAGCGGGGGGGAGCCATCGGGACGGCGCGCAAACGCAATGGCGCGGCCGGCGGCCCAGGTGCCGCCTTCCAAGATGCTGGCGAGCGGCAGCGATTCCGGCGAGCGAGCGAGCTTGGTGCGGATGCGCTCCGCAAGCCGATCGAGCAGCGCGACGGTGAGCGCGCGCCATTCCACGACGAGCAGCGAATCCACCGCATGTGCGCGCTCGGCATCGGCGGCATCGCGCAGGCGCAGCACCTCGTGATCGACGAACAGGCCGCCGTTGCGGTATTCGGCAAGCCCGGTCAGGCCGTCGATGTCGGTGACCTCGAAGCCTGCGCGCTGCAGCGGCTCGATCAGCGAATAGCTCAGCCATTGCGACAGCTTGTGAAGGGGCACGAGGCCCTCCGTTGAGTCGTTCGCCTTGATCGCCGGGTGGCGCCAGCAATCGCCAAGCGGAATCCCAGCAAGCTCCAGCCGCGATGGCCAGATCGGCCCGAGCTCGTTCAGCACGGCGGTCAGGATGGCGGGCGCGGCAATGGTGCCGCTCACAGCGCGAGCTGCGATATGATCGAACAGCCCGCCCGGCCGCGGCGCATCGTGCCGTGCAAAAATCTCCGGGTAGTTCGCAACATGCTCGCCCAGGCGCCGCAGCAGATCCGCACGCCCTTCGAGGCCGAGCAGAGGGTTGGCATCGCTGACCTGAAACGCTGAGGTGAGGAAGGCGAGGGGCAGCTGTGCGAGCACATCCGCATCAGCCCTGAACGGCGCACGCGCATCGCCGGAAAAGAGCCCGCTCGCGAACATGTCGAGGCTCGCAATCGCAAGGCCCTCGGAGCGGCCGATGGCTTCGCCCGTCACCGCGTCGCGATAGCGCCACGCAGCGCCGGCGCCGGCATCGAGCAGGACGGAGACGATCGCGAGGTCGAACTCGGCCCGCGCCCGCGCCGCGCGATCCGGCCATAATGCAGCGTCGGCAAGCCGCGCCCAGCGGTCGACGCCGCCGAGCACGAAGTGACGCCAGCGCGCGTGGAAGGGCACGTCCAGCGTCGGATAGGCTTTTCGGGTGACCGCGATCACGGCGTCGGCAACGCCGTCCATGCGGTCGAGATCGATCGTGAAGTGGCTCAAGCCGCCGGCAAGGCCGATCTCAAGCATCTCGCCGGCACGCGCGCGAACCGCTGCTGCGCTGAGCAGCGAGCGGGCTTCTCGTTCCAAAGAGTCCGACATCGCGCGATCAGTATTTTTCCAGCGAGCGCCCGACCACGCCGTCCACGTCCTTCTCGGGCGCGATGTCGGTCGAGTAATAGCCGGCGGCCTTCTTCGCGGCGATCTCGACATGGGCATCGGCCGGAATCAGCTCCAGCGGGATCGGCACGCGCTCGACGATATCGATGCCTTGGGAGGTCAGCGCGTCGTGCTTCATGTCGCTCATCGACAGGAAGCGGTCGATGCGCTTCAGGCCCAGCCAGTGGATCGTGTCCGGCATCAGCTGCTGGAAGCGCGCGTCCTGCACGCCGGCGACGCATTCGGTGCGCTCGAAATAGGCGGCGGCCGCGTCGCCATCCTCCTGGCGCTTGCGCGCGTTGTAGACCAGGAATTTGGTGACCTCGCCGAGCGCGCGACCTTCCTTGCGGTTGTAGACGACGAGCCCGAGCCCGCCTTCCTGCGCGCCGCGTGCGGATTCCTCGATGCCGTGGATGAGATAGGGCCGGCAGGTGCAGATGTCGGAGCCGAACACATCGGACCCGTTGCACTCGTCATGCACGCGGCAGGTGATCTTGGTGCGATGGTCCGGCAGTTTCGTCACATCGCCGAACATGTAGACCGTGGTACCGCCGATCGGCGGCAGGAACACCTTCGTGTCCGGCCGCGTGACGAGCTCGGGGAACATGCCGGCGGTCTGCTCGAACAGCGTGCGCCGCAGCTCGGTCTCGCCGGTGCCGAAGCGCGCCGCAAGGCCGGGCAGGTGCCAGACCGGATCGATCGCGATCTTCACCACGGAGACGCTGCCATTGGCATGCACGACCTCGCCGTCGGCACGTAAGCGTTTTGCAGCCAGCGCCTCACGGATCTCCGGCAGGTCGAGCCGCGCCCGCGTCACGGCGATGCTCGGGCGGATGTCGGAGCCTTCTGCGATCTCCTTGCCGAAATTCTCCGCGACCAGATGCCCCCAGGGATCGAGCGCGACGATCTTGGCGGGATCGCGCCATTGCTCGAACGGACCGATGGTTGCCGCCGGAAAGGTGTTGGTGAGGTCGGGCCTCCGAATCGGATCGAGCGCGCCGGCGGACACTGCGAGCGCGCGGTACATCGCATAGGACCCGCCATGGCTGCCGATCACGTTGCGATCCCCGGCGCGCGAGACCGTGCCGATGATCGGTCCGCGGGCGCGCGCGTCAGGGGCGCCCCAGTGGATCGGGAAGGCGGACTTCCGGCCCGGCTCCGGATGGGAGGTCAGGCGGATGTGATCGGTACGGTTCGCGCGGCTCATGACCAAACTCCCAAAAAGCCAACGGCCCGCCGCTCGGACGGGCCTGGCTCGGTCGCGTTGCCGACGCGGAACATCGGCGACGCAAGCTCAATCCAACATATTGTAGCGGCAAGACGCGACAGACAAGTTAATCGTGCTGCGCGCCCCGGAAGGATCATTCCCGCGCCCGTCCGGATCGGCGGTCGACGCCGAAATGCTCCCTATATCTATGTAATCGTTTGAATTTTTGAAAGGGGCGGGCGGCGCCTCGGCCTCCAAACGCGTGACTGGATAAAGCCCGTATATTCAGACATATCGACTGGATCGGCTGCCCGCCCCGGAGACCCCCATGCCCGCCAGCTACATCGACCCCCGCAACGCAAAGCTCTACCCGCTCGACCAGCCGCGCTGGTGCTCGGACGAGCGCACGCCGCTACTGGTGAGGCCGGGGGCGGGGATCACGCGCGAGGACATCGATGGCCGCACGCGCTCGCTCTGGCGCTACCGGGCGGCGCTGCCAGTCGAGATCAAGGCTCCGATCACGCTCGGCGAGGGCTGCACGCCGCTGGTGCAGCAGGACTGGGGCGATTTGCGGCCGTTGTTCAAGCTCGAATGGTTCAACCCGACCGGCAGCTTCAAGGATCGCGGCTCCGCCGTGATGCTGTCGTTCCTGCGCCAGATCGGCGTCGACGCAATTCTCGAAGATTCTTCCGGCAATGGCGGCTCGTCGATGGCCGGGCTCGGTGCCGCCGGCGGCATGCGCGTGAAGATTTTGGCGCCGGCCTCGACGTCGCCGGCCAAGATCGCGCAGGTGCGCGCCTACGGTGCCGCGGTGCAGCTCGTCGAGGGCCCGCGCGAGGAATCGGAGGCCGAGGCGATCCGCCAGTCGAGCCAGACCTTCTATGCCAGCCACAATTGGCAGCCGTTCTTCCTCGAAGGCACCAAATCGCTCGCCTATGAGATCTGGGAAGATCTCGGTTTCCGCGCGCCCGACAACGTCATCGTTCCCGTCGGCGCCGGCAGCTCTCTGCTCGGTTGCGCCTTCGGCTTCCGCGAGCTGTTGAAGGCCGGCCAGATCGCGAAGCTACCGCGGCTGTTCGCGGCGCAGCCGCTCAATTGCTCGCCGATCGATGCGAGCTTTCAGGCCGGCGTCGATACGCCAGTCGCGCGCGAGGTCAACAAGACCATCGCCGAAGGCACCGCCATCAAGCACCCGCTGCGCCTGCGCGAGATCGTCGCAGCTCTGCGCGAGAGCGGCGGCGCCACCGTCGCGCTCACCGAGGACGAGATCGTCGCCGCCCTGCGGCGCCTCGCGCGCCAAGGCCTGTTCGCCGAGCCGACCAGCGCAAGTGCTGCCGCCGCGCTGGAAAAACTATCTGCCATCGGCGCCATCAAGGCGAACGAGACCACGGTTGCCGTCCTCACCGGCACCGGCCTGAAGGCCGCGACCACGGTTGCCGATTTCGTGCAATAGGGCCGCGACGATGAAAGACCGTGCCGTCGCCGTCATGAGGCCGCGTTGAACCTTCGGTGACCTTCGCCAGCCTCATGAAGATCGACCTCGAGCAAAGGGAGAGTTCCATGACTGCGCAGGACCCGTTTGCAGCTTTCAAGGCAGTCCAGAAGGAAGCCTGGTCGCTGTTCACGCCGATGGAAGTTTTCACGACACCGACCGCCGCCAGGCTCGTCGGTTTTGCCGGCGTTGCCGCCGGCCAAAGGCTGCTCGACGTCGGCTGCGGCACCGGCGTGGTCGCGATCACGGCGGCGCGCCGCGGTGCGAAGGTCAGGGGTCTCGATCTGTCGCCGGTCCTGATCGAACGCGCCCGCGAGCATGCGCAACTGATGAACCTCGATGTCGACTTCAAGGACGGCGACGCCGAAAGCCTGCCCTATGGCGACAACGAGTTCGACGTGGTGCTCAGCCAGTTCGGCCACATGTTCGCGCCGCGTCCGGACGTCGCGATCGGCGAGATGCTGCGCGTGCTGAAGCCCGGCGGCACCATCGCCTTCTCCACCTGGCCGCCGCATCTGTATGTCGGGCGGATGTTCGCGCTGATCGGCCGCCATCTGCCGCCGCCCGAGGGCGTGGCATCGCCGGTGTTGTGGGGCGATCCGAAGATCGTCGCGGAGCGTCTCGCGGGGAAAACGAAGGATCTCTCCTTCGAGATGGACATGATGACGCCGTCCGCCCTCAGCCCGCAGCATTTCCGCCGCACCATGGAAGCGACGATCGGGCCTTTGATCAAGCTCGTCGCCCAGTACAAGGACGAACCGGACAAGCTCAAGAGCTTCCGAGCCGAGTTCGAGGCGCTGATCTCGGAATATTTCGACGCCGGCCACAATGTGATGCGCCAGCAGTTCCTGATGTCGAAGGCAAGGAAGGTGTGAGGCGCGTTTGACCGTGAGATTCTGCCTCATGTGAGAGCCCGCCAAAGCAGGCGTCTCGAACCATGGGGAGGGTCGCGCGGCTCACTCCTTCAGATCATTCACCTGCCTGACCCAGGTGCGCACGTCGGCGAGCACGGCGGGCAGCACCGCCTTGACCTCGGCCACGGTCATGCCGGGCTTGATGCGGGGGTCGTACAGCAGATTGAGGATGTACTGGTCGTAGACGTCGAAATAGCCCATCGAGACGTTGTCGTTGAACATGGTCCACGGCACGCTCGCGGTGTCGTTGATGGGCCCGAGCGATTGCAGCAGCTCCTCATAGGCGCAGTCGAGGAAGACGAAATCGCCGTTGTCGACGGTGAGGATGACGTCGGAATGCTCGATCTCGAAATTGTCGTTCTTGCGGAAGCCGGACAGGCATTGCGGGTCGAGCGAGGTGCGGATCTCGCGCGCCTTCTCGGCGCCGTAGAAGCTGGAGATGGTGCGGAAGAGGTCGCGGTCGCGCACCAGCTTCACCCGCACATTGGCCGCTTCGGCGGTCGCGATCATGGCGATGTCGAGGTGCTGCACGCGATGGGCGATGTCGGCCACGACCTTGGCGAGCTGCGTCTTGCGGTCGGCGCGGTCGCTCTCGGCGTACACGCGCACCGGCCCGTCGAATTTGCGGATGCGGTCGACGCGGCCGGCGAGATGATATTCGGCGCCGAACGCCGTCTTCAGGAAGCCCTCGACGATCTCTCCGTCGGTGAAATTCTTCTTCTCGGAGCGCTGGCGCGAGGAGATCGCGGGTAATTCGCCCGCGGCGGCCGTGGTAGCGGTATCAGGAAGCAAGGTGAGCGCGCCGAGCGCCAGCAGGGCGATGCGAAGGGCAGCCGAGGACGGATTGAGTGCGCTCATCGTCGTGCGACGCTGCCGTATTCACGTCGCGCGCACAAGGCCGCAGATTCACGCGGCCTGCGGGTTCCCGGCGTTGTCTGTAACAAGAGAGTTACAGTGTCGTAGGGTGGACAAAGGCGCGAAAGCGCCGTGCCCACCATCTCAAACCCGTGGGCACGCCGGCAGACCGCGCGTTCGCGCGATCCTCCGGCTTTGCCCACCCTACGAGAGTTGCGTCAGTTGTTCAGCACCACCACCGTGGTACCGACCGAGACGCGGCCGTAGAGATCGCTGACGTCGTCATTGGTCATGCGGAAGCAGCCCGAGGAGACCGCCTGGCCGATCGTCTCCGGCTCGTTGGAGCCGTGGATGCGGTAGAGCGTCGAGCCCAGATACATTGCGCGCGCGCCGAGCGGATTCTCGACGCCGCCCTTCATGTGGCACGGCAGGTCCGGGCGGCGCGCCAGCATCTGCGACGGCGGCGTCCAGTCCGGCCATTCCTTCTTGGCGGTGATCCTGTGCACCCCGCCCCAGCGGAAGCCGTCGCGGCCGACGCCGATGCCGTAGCGCAGCGCCTGGCCGTTCTGCAGTACCAGATACAGCCGCCGCTCGCTGGTGTTCACCACGATCGTGCCGGGGGCGTAATTGCCGTTATACATGACGGTGGTGCGGGGGATCGGATTGGCGCCGGAACGGAAGAAGTTCGGGCCGCCGCCCATGATGTCGCGCGAGTCGAACTCTTCGGCGAACGCGCCGCCCGCCATGGCCGACAGCAGTGCGACGGCGGCAATCGGCGCGGCAAAAAACCGGATCATTGTTTCCCCCAGCAAAAAATCGATTCAGCACAGGCCACAGGCCATATTTGCGGGCTTTTCGCAAGCCACGGCCCCGTGAGGGACATCATCCAGCACGGGCGTTATCAAATCGGCAACCATGCCATTTGCCGAAAAGCACCAGAGCGTTTTCAAGCGAAGTGGATACCGGTTCGCATCAAGAAAACGCGTCAAAACATGAGGCTAATACCCCGTTCCGAGTCTATCGGAACGGGCTATTAGCCAAGCCGGCGCATCGTCGCGCGGGGCAGGGCCGCGATGCCGCCTATTGCTTTGACGGGACGAGCGAACAATGATTGATCGAACGGGTCTTTGGATATTGCCGGTTGCGGGAGCAGAACGAATGAACGGTGCGGAAAGCCTGGTGCGGACGATGGTCAAGGGTGGGGTGGATGTCTGCTTCACCAACCCAGGCACCTCCGAGATGCATTTTGTCGCAGCTCTCGACCGCGTGCCCGGCATGCGCTGCGTGCTCGGCCTGTTCGAGGGCGTCGTGACCGGTGCAGCGGACGGCTATTTCCGCATGAAGGGCACGCCGGCCTCGACGCTGCTGCATCTCGGCCCCGGCCTCGCCAACGGCCTTGCCAATCTGCACAACGCCAAGAAGGCCAATTCCGGCATCGTCAACATCGTCGGCCAGCATGCGGTCTACCACATCGGCTTCAACGCGCCGCTGACCTCCGACATCGAGGGCCTGGCCCGGCCGATGTCGTCCTGGGTCCGCACCTCGCCCGATGCCAAATCGGTCGCCGCCGACGGCGCCGCGGCGATTGCCGCCGCCAAGAGCGCCCCGCCGCAGATCGCGACCCTGATCCTGCCCGCCGACACCGCCTGGAACGAGGCCGACGGCGTTGCCGAGGTTCCAGCCGAGCAGCAGCGCGCGAGCTATTCGCCGCAGGCGGTCGAGCAGGCCGCAAAAATCCTGCATGGCGACGGCGAGGGTACGCTGCTGCTGATGACCGGCAGCGCCCTGAGCGAGCAGGGCCTGGCGCTGGCCGAGCGCATCGCCGCCAAGACCGGCTGCACCGTGATGGGCCCGACCTTCCGCCCCAAGATGGCGCGCGGCCGCGGCCGCTACTCGATCGACCGCATCCATTACGTGATCGAGAACGCGCTGCCGATGCTGGCCAAGTTCCGTCACATCGTGCTGGTCGAGTCCGACGACCCCGTTGCGTTCTTCGCCTATCCGAACAAGCCGAGCATGCTCAAGCCCGAGGGCTGCGAGGTGCATCGCATGACTGCGTGGGGCGAGAATTCGGTCGCAGCGCTCGAAGCGCTCGCCGGCGCCGTCAAGGCCAGCGCCAAGGACGTCAAGCCGCAGGCAGTGCAGGAGCTGATCAAGCCGACCGGCGCGCTGACCCATGCCTCGATCGCGCAGTCGATTGCGTACGCGATCCCCGAGAATGCGATCCTGGTCGACGAGTCTCTCACCACCGGCCGCGCCTTCTTCCCGCCGACGGCCGCCGCCGCGCCGCACGACTGGCTCCAGAACATGGGCGGCTCGATCGGCTTCTCGACGCCGCTCTCGATCGGCGCCGCGATCGCATGCCCCGACCGCAAGGTGATCTGCATGGTCGGTGACGGCAGCGCGATGTACACGATCCAGTCGCTGTGGACCCAGGCGCGCGAGAACCTCAATATCGTCACCATCGTGTTCGCCAACCGCATCTACCAGATCCTGCGCGGCGAGTTCGACAATGTCGGTGCCGGCGAGCCCGGCCAGCGCGCCAACGACATGCTCCGCCTCGACCGCCCGACGCTGGATTTCGTCGCGCTGGCCAAGGGCATGGGCGTGCCCGGCCGCGCCGTCACCAATGCCGACGAGTTCAACAAGGCGCTGGCCGAAGCCGTGGCCGAGCCGGGGCCGCGGCTGATCGAAGTCCAGATGTAGGGGGTTGATTGAACAAGCTCTCTCCCCACGTCGTCCCGGCGAACGCCGGGACCCATAACCCCAGGGAGAGGTTTGGCGAAGACTCGGAGTTCGGTACGTGCGCCGTGTACACTCGATAGACCTCGCGGTATGGGTCCCGGCGTTCGCCGGGACGACACCGAACCAGGTGCGCGAGATGGGCCCGGAGGCACGATGCAGACCGAGCTGAACAAGGTGATCGCGGCACTGCGGGACTTCTACGCCCACGAGGGCTTCCTGTTCGAGAAGGACATCGGCGAGCGCGCGGTCACCCACCGCTTCGCCGTGCATCTGGAGAAGCAGTTCGCCGGCTGGTCGGTCGACTGCAATTACGATCGGCTCGGCGAGCGCACGCTGCATCTGCCGCACGGCACCATCATCTCGACCGACGACCATCTCGGCAAGTCGATCTACCCCGATGTCGTCGTGCATCAGCGCGAGATCCCGAACAATCTGCTCACGGTGGAGATCCGCAAGGCGAGCAATCACACCCCGCTTGAGCACGACCAGCACAAGCTGCGGGCGCTGACCGACGTGCATGTCTGGTTTCCCTACTGGATCGGCGTGCTGCTCGTGCTGGACAAGCATCATGTGACGATGTCGGAGGTGTATGTCAGCGCCGCAATCGATCAGCCGCTCTCGCTCTGGTTCGCGACGCGGCTCGAGGAAAGCGGATTGGGAGCCAGCGCGCAGAGGCCGGGCTAATCACTTCCGGCACAACAGGTGCTCTCCCTCTCCCGCTTGCGGGAGAGGGAGTCTCACCACCTGCGTCATCAGTAATGATACGGCTGCGAATAGGCGTAGCGCGGGTTGATGCCGCAATAGGCCGACGTTCCGGAGGCCGTGGCGGCACATTGCTGGTAGCTCGCGAACTGGCAGTTGCCGGGATAGCCCCAGCTGCGGCCCTGCAGGCAGTATCTGTCGCTTCCGGCCTGGGCCGGGGCCGCCGACAACGATGCGGCGATCAGCGTTGCGAACGATGCAAGCGTGAGGATGGTGCGACGCATTTCGATCTCCTTCAATGGTAGGTGGAACGACCGAGCCTTGGCGTTCCCGTGGCCTGTCTGACGCGGGGTCATGCTGTGTTGGTGTCCGCGACGCCGGATGCGTTCGAAGCGAGGTACATCGTGACGCAGCCAGCGGCTTGCACTGTGATCTCCGCCACAGTTCGCGCACGGGTTCCGACCTATCCTCGGCGAACTTGCACGCCTCGATCCCGTGGGACTAGGCTTGCCTCATACGGATCAAGGCATTTGGAGGTTCTGATGCAGAAATCATATTTGCTGGCTGCAGTGGCAGCGCTGGCGCTCATGACGCAAACGCCGCATGCCCTGGCCCAAAGCACGCCGGCTGCCGGCGGAACCGCGGCGCCTGCGGCGACAACCACTGCGCCGGCCACGACGGCGGCGCCGAGCGCAACCACCGACACGTCCAGCCAGCCGACCGACTCCAAGAAGAGCGCGTCGAAGAAGCCGGCGAAGAAGAAGATGACACGGCAGCAGGAAATCGACCACTCCGTCGACAGCGGCACCGTGCCCGCGCGCTATCGCAGCTCGGTGCCCAAGCAGTACCAGCAATATATCCCGTTCGATAAGCAGTGACGGATCGCACGGCGGCGCGACGTGATCAGCCGTCGCGCCGCCGGTGCCTGCCCAGATGGGCGCTGGCCGGGCGGCTGCCGACCTCATATCCCCGGTGGCGGTCTGCGAGCGCAGTGCTAGAGTAGGCCGAAGCCTGGGGGGAGTGATGAGTGACGACGTGAAGGATGCTGGCCTTGTGGCCATGATCAGCAGCATCCTTGGAGGCAACAAGCGCGCAGACAGTGTTGCACCGCCGCCGCTCACCGAGGGGCCGCCGACCGTGCCGTCGAACGGAGCGGACGCGGTCGCGACGCCCGTCCCTGAGGCGACGTCGACCGGGCAGGAGGATGCGGCCGCCACCGCGCCGGCCACCGTGGAACCGGTCGAGCCGCCTGCGAAAATCGTCACGACGCGGGATGGCAAGCAGCTGTTGCCGGCAGAAGCGATCGCCGATCTCGTGCTCGGCGAGCTGCGCAAGCTGGAGAATTTCCCGGCGACCGGCGCCTCGGTCACGGTCTATGGCTACCGGCACTGGAACGCCATGATTACCTTCGCCCCGTTCTCGACCAATTTCCAGAACGCGACGCGGTTCCGCCAGGCCATGCCGGACCTCGTCTTCAAGCTCCGTCGTTTCGTCGAACTTGAGATATAGTCCAGGGCAATCGTCAGCGGCGCCTCTGCGCGATTGCCCTCGGTGAATCGCAGCATGATGGTGCGCGCCGTTACCCGAAACAGTTCGACAGGATCTTTGAATTGAGCGTCGCCTTTACCAAGGAAGAAAGCGCCGAAACCGCGTCCGAGACGCTGTTGCCGGATCGCCCGATCTCGCCGCATCCCAACCTCGTGACGGAAGCAGGGCTGCAGGTGTTGCAGACGCAGCTTCAGCAGGCCCGCGAGGCCTATGAGGCCGCGCAGGCCATCGAGGACGTCAACGAAAAGCGCCGGCAGTCGGCGGTGCCGTTGCGCGACGCCCGCTATCTGACCGAACGGCTGCGCACGGCGCAGCTCATTCCCGATCCGACCTCGACCGAAACGGTCGCCTTCGGCAGCACCGTGACCTTCAGCCGCACCGACGGCCGCGTGCAGACCTACCGCATCGTCGGCGAGGACGAAGCCGACCCGAAGGCGGGGACGATCTCGTTCGTCGCGCCGGTCGCGCGGTCGCTGATGGGGAAGGCGGTGGGTGACGTCGTAGGGACGGGCGCGCAGGAGATCGAGATTTTGTCGATTGCGTAGCAGCGTGCAGGGCGAGGCGAGGATTGCAGGAGCAATCCCATTCGCCTAATGCATGAGCCATGCGTCTTTGTTGTCCTGTCCTGATATCGATGATCCCCGCCGTGTCCGCGAAACAAAGCCCGATGGTTGGATGAGACGGTTTCTGTCGGGAGCATTGCCGTTTTACGCGCTGGCTGCATTGGCCATGTGCATGTATCTCGTCCTGTACAGGGCAAACCTTTTCGATCTGAACGCCATCGTCCAGGGTGCGACCGGTTCGTCGTGGTTTCTGGTGTTCATGTTCGTCTGCGTGCTCCTGGAGTCGGTCTTCCCGTATTTCGGCTATTTTCCCGGAACCGCCCTCATCCTGATGTCCGTGGCGCTCAATCCAAAGTCGGCGGATGCTTCCGTCTTTGTGGTGGCGTGGCTCGCTATCATCCTGGGCGCCGTCTTGAGTTACGGACAGGCTCGTTTCTTCAGGCCGTTCCTGCAGCGGGTGGCCTCGAAGGCGGCCCTGCGCCGATGTGAGTCCCTGTTCGACGCCTATGGCGCTTACGCCCGCATCGCCTTGTTCGTTCATCCCAACGCCTGCGCGATGTATTTCACGGCGCTCGGACTTCTCGGCCGCAGCCTGACGCGAGAGCTCGCCTATCTCTGTGTGGGTGCAGCGGCCGCCGTGGGCATTCTGTTCGTCATCGTGACCAGGTTGGTATCGTCCGTCGGCCCTGCTGATGACGGCGAATTGCAGGTGCTGTTGGCGGCAGCGCTGGCCGCCATGGGGACGCTTGTTGGCCTCTACGCGGCCTGGCGGCCGGAGCGGGTCGCCTGAAGCCTGCTCCGTCTTACACCTCCGGCAGCTCAACGCCCGTCAACTTGTGTGCATGGGGTTGTTTTCGACATTTTGAGGCAGCTCGAAGGACCGCTGGCGGGCGCCGTGATCGCCTGCGATCGACAGCTTCAGGGCGACGGCGCTGATCTAGCCACACCTAAATAATGCGCCTCTACCCGCCAAGCTTAGTGCAATACGCGAGCGGCTTCTGCTAGCCGGACTTTCTCTCTGAGGCCCTCGAGATCCTGTATCGCCTTAAGCAATCTCACCAAATCGGAAGCTATGTGTGCCAGAGTAGGCTTTTGCGGCTTTGAGGTTCGAGATTTCTGTTTCATCGCGAAACGGCTCCCTGCCAGGACCGGTAAAGATAGGCCGGGATTGGCAAGGACCGTGCCAGGGAAGCGCAACCGGCATTTCAGGTCAGGGAGCGCGCAGGAGGCAAGCGAAAGGGTTATCTGGCCGGTGCCGCTTTCCATCCATACGACTGGCGTGCGATCTGGCCAGTGATGTCGGTGTCCTTTTCGTCAGAGAGGCGCCAGGCCGCCACCCCGAAGCAGACGGTTAAAACCACGGCTGTTGTCAGCAGCAGCATCGATAGAAACTGGCTCACACCTACACCCCCGAATACGGCGCATGCGCCAGCGACCATGGAACGTCGATTCGGAAAATGCAGATGCGTTGACCTATTAGCAGGTATCCCCAAGCCACGCACAATGCGCAATTATCCTTGGTCGCAATTGTTATTCGTTCAAGCCGTTGAGATTGAATCAGGTTCTGATCGACCAGCGAAGTGCCGATCCATGGTTCGGAAAATAGCCGCTCAAGAACGCACGCTCAAACCCGCCCGCGGCCTGGGGGCGAAAGTGCAGCTGGGAGCATTTGGTGCTGGCGCGAACCGCGTTGAGATCGTTGCGGACTTCGCATCCCGCGTTGCCGAAAGAGCGGCCGAAACAAACGATGAAGATCCGATCGTTGCTAGCGCTACGAGCACTACCCCGAAAATTAGGCTGCGCATTTAATCCTCCCTCACTCCATCTCAGCATCGGACGGCGTTGTTTCAGCGCCGCTTCGTCTGGCCGCCAAAACGGTTTCGTGCACGCGACCGTGAAGTGTGGATTGCTGTTTTGCCTGGCCCAAAGGCTCTCTAAGCCGAAGCAGAGCCCAGCCGGCCTCAGCCGCCCAGACTGCTTCAAGAACGCGCGCGGCCACGGCTGCTCTTTGAGGACAATTCGATGAGCACTATTGCCTTCCCGCATCAGGAAGGGACAAACCCATGAGGTGGACCGATAGCGCTTACAAGTCCGATGACTATGGGGACGAGCCCCGATAGGACAGGTGAGCTGAATGAATGGTCGGAAATGCAGCGGCCCCGGCACCCGTTCGCTGAGGCCGCTTTTATTTGCTCGGTAAGCGGAACGACTTTCCCAATTCCGAGTCGAATCCAAGCTTCCGACAAGTCCCCAAATCAAAAGCCCCCGTCGGGAGCAAACCTTCCCCAAGGTTGGCGATCTCGGCCCCAAACCGAGGTCGCTTGTCATAAATGTGGAAAAAGGCGTCGGCAAGGCCTGTGCGAGCAACGCAAATCGCGCGCTTCTTGCTTTGAATGCGCCGGTCGCAGTCGCGTGAGAGCGGAATTAAATCAGACCTAATCTCCATGGCAAAGTGCATTTAATTTAGCCATTTAAAGCTGGAGTGTCGCGGCAGAGACTCGGCTGCCGTGCCATGATTGCCGCAGCAGGAAGCTTAAAGGTCCTATCAACCGTTTCCAGTAAGCTTTGGGCTTGACCGGCGCATAATGCGAGTTCCCATTTAAATCTCCAGTTCGAGATGAGTCGGGATTTGCCGTGGGTATTTACTTGCTCTCGCTCGCGGCGTGCGTTGTCGGGGTTCTTCTATTCATGGCATTCCATCGATAGGGCCGACAACGGACGCAACAGTTACATTGAATCCTCAACCCAAGCCGAAATTAATAGTTTTGGCCGGTTGTTTTTGACTGTGCACAGTTGCTCGCGTTCAATTCCAAAGGTGGAGGCGAACGTGTTTTTGAACTGGGTCCTCGTTATCCTTATCGGCGTCAGCGTTGCGGTCCTGATAGCCCACGCGATTGACGCGATGCGTTCCTGAGGTGCCCTCTTGGCGATGTCTCTGATGGACCTTGCCGGTACGGGCGGGGCGCTAGCCCGGCGCGGTGGAATTCGTCGAGGTCGATGAACTCCACGGCTCGCTGTCTTAGTGAAACCCTGGCTACAAAGCCGGCATGCAGCCAAGCCATAGATTGCGTGTGACCGGCTTTGCGCAAATTGTTTCCCCACCAGGCATTGAACTTGTACGCTGACGGCGGCAACGGTCTGCCGAGAATTGCTTCAATTTCCGAGAATGTGAGCCGAATCGTTTGCGGCCCTGTGCGCTGTAGCTCTTCCCGTAATGGATCGTAAACGGACATAACATTCGGCTCGTCACGTTGGCCCGTAGGCGTCCCTGCCATGCTCCAGGTATCTGGTGCAGCTGATTGATCGCTCCGCTTCGCCCCAGCATGAGTTGGCTCGCATCACCAGATTCAATTGCTCCTGGATCAGCGACGATAGCGCAGCGAGTATCGATTAGTGCACTTTTTGCTCAAGGTCTCTCAGTAGCGCGTGCAGAAAGTCGCTGGCATGGTCATATTGAGCGTTGCCGTTCGTGATTTGACGGACGCGCGGGCTCACCAAGCGACCAACAGTTTCAGAGCGGAGCAGCTCAGCTCTGTCCGAACACTGCAGCAGTAAAGCATCGGGTAAATCTTCCGCAGATCCGAACAGCTTCAAGCGACAATGTTCGCCCTCGGCCTTACGGTCGTGATGCGCCTTCGCAGCATATAAAGCAAACAGCCCACGGAAAGCATCGCGGGAAACGGCAGGTTTTCCCATCGCAGCGCCCTGAAAAATTAAATCCATAATAAAGGCAAGTCTGAAGCATTGGTGCGGAAAAAGCTAGCGCAAAATTAAATCAACCCGTATCTCCCATTGAGAGATTAGAGGCGGTCCGAAATCAGCCGCCGCAATAGCCGCACTTGGATCCGGCGATCTGCCACCATGTGGACCAAAGCGGCGCGACTTGTGGAGCTCGCTGCTTCGGTAGATCGAGGAGGCGAATTGACGCGTGGTCGATTGAAAATCAACTAGCGATACGTCTGGTCGGAGGCACCTGATGGTGGAATAATTCCGACGCTTTCTTGATTGGATTTTGACGTCGGTCGCGAACCGGCTGGCGACCTGGATTTTCATCATGGCCGCGCTTCCTCAGGGCGTTGTGGCGGAATTGCAGCACGAGAACGCGCGGCTCCTGGCCGAATTGCGCGCTGCACAAGATCGCGAGACCGCCACCGCGGACATCCTCAAAATCATTGCCAGTTCGCCATCGGAGGTGAAGCCGGTATTCGATGCGATCGCGAGGCGCGCCAATGCCCTGCTCGGCGGCTTTTCGACGACCGTATTCCGCTTCATTGACGGCACTGCCCATTTGGCGGCCTTCACGCCGACGAATTCTGCGGCCGATCGAGCTTTGCAGCAGATGTTTCCGCGGCCGATTGCCGATTTCGAGAGTTTTGAAAGTGCGCGGGCCGGTAAGGTGGTGCCGACCCCCGATACCGAAGCGCTGACAAACGACATCAAATTCATCGCGCGCGCCCGCGGCTTTCGCAGCATGTTGTTCGTTCCGCTCGCGACCGGCGGCGTGGTGATCGGCATGATCAGCGTCACGCGGGTCGCGCCGGGTGCCTTCGCTCCGCATCATGTGCAACTTCTGCAGACTTTCGCCGATCAGGCCGTTATCGCCATTGAGAATGCGCGGCTGTTCGATGAGGTGCAGGCGCGCACTGACGACTTGCGGGAATCGCTGCAGCAGCAGACGGCGACTGCCGATGTGTTGAAGGTCATCAGCCGCTCCGCGTTTGATTTGCAAACGGTGCTCGACACGCTCACGGAATCGGCGGCGTGGCTGTGTGGTGCCGACATGGCGGCAATCGTCCGGCAGGACACCGACGGCGCATACTATCATGCAACTCGGTACAATTTCTCGCCCGAGTGGGCCGAGGTCTCGGCGGGCATTCGACTCAATGCTGGACGCGGCAGCGTCGTTGGGCGTGTCCTGCTGTCCGGCAAGGCTGTCCAGATCCAGGATGTCCTGGTCGATCCCGAATACGCTTATCCCGAGCAGCAGAGGGCCGGCGGCTACCGGACCCTCCTGGGCGTACCCTTGCTTCGATCCGGAGAAACGATCGGCGTGCTGTTCCTGGGCCGCAAGGCCGTGAACTCGTTCACGGACAAGCAGATCGACTTGGTCTCAACTTTCGCCGATCAGGCCGTGATCGCGATTGAGAATGTCCGGCTGTTCGATGAGGTCCAGGCGAAGACGCGCGATCTCGCCGAATCGCTCCAGCAGCAAACCGCGACTGCCGATGTGCTGAAAGTGATCAGCCGCTCGACCTTCGATCTGCAGACCGTGCTCAACACGCTGGTCGATTCGGCGGCACGGCTGTGCGAAGCGGAGATGGCATTCATCATGCGCCGCGAAGGCGATGAATATCAGGCCGGAGCAGCGGTGGGGTTTTCCGAGGAATACATCGAGTTTCTGCAGGGTCACCCGATTACGCCCGGCCGGAGCACGGTAACAGGTCGGGCCGTACTTGAGCGCCGCCCAGTGCAGATCCTCGACGTCGCTGCCGATGCCGAATACGGCCTGCACGAGTCCATCACCATGGCTGGTCAGCGCACGGCGCTCGGTGTTCCCCTCATGCGCGAAAATGAGCCGATCGGCGCGCTCGTAATCGCTCGCAAGCGCGTGCAGCCCTTCACGGAAAAACAGATCGAGCTGGTCGCCACATTTGCCGACCAGGCCGTGATCGCCATCGAGAATGTACGGCTGTTCGAACAATTGCAGACCAGAACGCGAGATCTGTCTGAGGCGCTGACGTACCAGACCGGCAGCGCCAATATCTTGCGGGTTATCGCTTCCTCGCCGACCGAGGTCGGTCCGGTGCTCAAGGCGATCGTGGAAAGCGCATGCGGACTTTGGGAGGCATATGATGCACTGGTGGTTCTGAGGGACGGCGACGACATCGTCATCCAGGCCCATCATGGACAAGTTCCCGTGGTGTGGAGCCGGCGGGCGATCAGTGTCAAATCGCCCACCGGCCGGGCGATTATCGACCGTCGCACCGTTCATGTGCACGACCTGCTCGGGCCCGAAGGCGAGGAGTTCCCGACCGGACGCGAATATGCGCTTCGCTCGAACGTTCGGACCGTTCTGAGCGTGCCGCTGTTGCGCGATGACGAGAGCATGGGTGCGATCGTGCTTCGTCGCACGGAGATTCGTCCATTTGGCGAGAAGCAGATCAACCTGCTTCAGACTTTCGCGGATCAAGCTGTCATCGCCATCGGTAACGTGCGTCTGTTCGAACAATTGAATGAATCGTTGGAGCGGCAGACGGCAACGTCGGAGGTGCTGGAAATCATAAGCGCTTCATCGGGCGCATTGACTCCGGTCTTCCACAAGATGCTGGAGAACGCGACGCGAATTTGCGGGGCCGGCTTCGGCACCATGAATCTCTACGAGGATGGCGGCTTTCGCACGGTTGCGTTACACAACGCGCCACAGGCTTATGTTGATACCCGGCTGTACCAGAGCATTCGCCCACATCCGGCGAGCGGGCTAGGCACCGTCGAGAAAACTCATCAGACGGTTCATATCGACGATATCAGGACTCAGCCGCCCTACGTCGAAGGCAACCCGAACGTTCGCGCGCTTGCCGACCTTGCCGGCGCACGGACCCTCGTCATCGTGCCCATGCTGAAGGAAGATGAGCTGATTGGCACCATCACGATCTTTCGCCAGGAAGTTAGATCCTTCACTGACAAGCAGATCGAGCTCGTGTCTAATTTCGCACACCAGGGCGTGATCGCGATCGAGAATGCACGCCTGCTGAACGAGCTGCGCGAGCGCACCATGGAACTGTCCCAATCGCTCGAGGAATTGCGAAATGCGCAGGATCGGTTGATCCAGACCGAGAAGCTTGCCTCGCTCGGGCAACTCACCGCCGGCATTGCGCATGAGATCAAGAATCCGCTCAATTTCGTCAACAATTTTGCTGCGCTTTCCTCCGAACTGATCGAAGAACTCGGCGACGCGCTGCGCTCAGCCGGACTCGGCGAGGCAGCAAGGCTGGACATCGACGTGCTGATACACATGCTACAAGGCAACCTGGAAAAGATCGTGCAGCACGGAACGCGCGCCGATTCCATTGTCAAGAATATGCTTCTGCACTCTCGCGAAGGGTCTGGCGAACGCCGCGCGGCCGATATCAACGCCATCCTCGAGGAAAGCCTCAACCTTGCTTATCACGGAGCGCGCGCCGAGAAAGCAGGCTTCAACATCACGCTCGAAAGGAACCTCGATCCGTCTGCGGGGGCGCTCGATCTGTATCCGCAGGAGATCACGCGGGTGTTCCTCAATCTCGTTTCAAATGGCTTCTACGCGGCGAGCAAACAAAAGGACGCCGCCGGCGACGGCTTCGAGCCAAGGCTGCGCGCGACGACGACAAACCTCGGCGGCGCCGTCGAGATCCGGATTCGCGACAATGGCGCCGGCATCCCGGCCGACGTGAGAGGGAAAATATTCAACCCATTCTTCACAACCAAGCCCGCAGGCGAAGGAACCGGCCTTGGCCTTTCAATCTGCCACGACATCATCGTGAAACAGCACGGCGGCAGCATCGAGGTCGATACCGAGCCCGGCGACTATACGGAGTTCATCATCAGGCTGCCGCGTAGGCTGGCGGCGCACCGGAACGACGCGAAGTGAAATTATCGTAGGCATCAATTCAAGCGAAACTAGGAATCCTGCGTCGAACTTCACTGCAAACACCGGAGGTCGAAAATGAAGACGCTCTTGGTCCCGCTTCAGAATATTCCGATGATGACACCCACGCTCGATGCCGCCGTACGCCTCGCGCATCGTACCGGCGCCTATATCGAAGGCTTTCCGCTCCGGTTCCGCATCCCTCAATATCTGGCCGCGGAGTTGGCCACCGGCATTCTGTTAGATTCGTATGAAGTGAAGAGCGCAGCCGAATTGAACGACATGCGCGTCTTTTTCGAAGCATTCATGCTGAAGCACGATGTTCCTCGATCCGCTGGATTGGGTCGACCATGTTTCGGCTGGCTGGAGACCGCCCCTGAGGGCGAAGATTTTGTCGGAAGCTATGGGCGCGCTTTCGATCTGATCGTGATGGCACGGTCTGACATTGATGCTGCGGGCCCTCACCGTCGCGCGATTGAATCTGCGCTGTTCGAGAGCGGCAGGCCCGTTCTACTTGTGCCGTCGAATGCACCAAGAAGCATCGCAACAAACATCATGATCCATTGGAACGGTAGTACCGAGCAAGCTCGGGCAAACGCATTTGCCATGCCGTTGCTTCGTCTGGCCGAAAAGGTATCTGTCCTAACCGTCGTTGGCGGCCAAGCGGTACCGGGACCGTCTGCCGATCAGATCGTCCAGCAACTGCGGTACAATGACATTGCAGCGCAGGCGAGAACGGTTGAACTGGAGGATCGCGACACCGGAGAGGCAGTCCTCGATGCCGTTAGAGCTGAGGGCTGCGACCTCTTGATCAAGGGAGCCTTCACCCGCGCCCGGTTGCGGCAAATGATATTCGGCGGGGCGACCAGCTATATCATGGAGCATGCGGATCTGCCTGTCCTGATGGCTCATTAGCGCCGCACGATTCTCTTCAGATCATGCAACCCTGCTCCTGTCTTGCCCCGGGTCAAACCAGGATTCGGAAAAGGCGCAGCCCCTTGATCCGACTGAGGCCGGCTACCGTGCATGGGGTTGTTTTCGATGTTCTTGATATGGGCGGTCCCGAACAGCCGTGAGGCCAGGGCGATCGTCCGCAACCGGCAGCGGTCAGGAAAATGAATGGTGGGCGCACAAGGGATCGAACCTTGGACCTCTCCCGTGTGAAGGCCAGACCTGCGATTGATGCAATTTGCAAATTTCGTGACCAACGCGATCTCCCCGTCTTTTCCCCACTCCAGAGGGGATTGGAGCTATGGGCCCGCTAACCCGCACAGCGCCGGCTCATCGGAGATTCTGCGGATTGCCCCTATGGCTGCAGGCAACGCCGCCCGTCCCCGAGAGCTTGCCGGCCGAGGGCCTGGTTAGTTTGTAAGCACGGACGCAGTGGCTGCGGCGATCAATCGCTTTAACGGGCCGGCGAGGCGCTGGGCGCCCCGCGCTGGGCCGATCCCAACCTCAGCAGGGACGCCGTGCCGCACGGCTTCCGGGCGACATTCAAGGACTGGTGCACCGAACAGGCCGGCTCCCCCAACCATCTCCGACATGGCCTAGCCCCACACGATAGCCGACAAGGTCGAGCCGGCCTACCGCCTCGGCAACATGCGGGAGAAGGGCGGGGTCGATGGCGGATGGTCAGACTATTGCGCAAGCCGCCGGCCCCACCAGAGTGGGAATGCATGCCTCTAAGGGCTAATGCACCGCGCCCCGCTCGAAGTCTAGACGTGCCTGAATCGGCGCCGTCGGGATATAGTGGGCGCCGGAACGTTCCCGGGGAGGCTGGAATTGGTAATTCAAGTAAGGGGTTCCCTAAATACCGAAACTCGGCACGGTAAAACAGATCAAGAACTATTTCGATCGATCCGAGCTCGCAGAGGGCTGAATGCAGGAACTGGGAGAGTAAGCATCCCCAAGCTGATCATCGGCGCGGTGGTCCTTCATCCAGCTATAATTGTCATGGTTTGACCTTTGCAAGCCGTCGGACGGGTATTGATGATCGGGCGGTGGTCAGAGAGATTTTACAACAGGATGATTATGATCAAGGTTGAGCGGAAAGACCTGCTGCCTGGCGATACCGTGATCCATGTAGACAGTGATGGTGATCAGTTTGGTAGGTTCGGATCAATTCGTCTCGCAAATGGCTGCAAGCGCCTCAGTACCGTTGATGCGGACTCCCACTTTCCAGGCTCAAGGCCAAATTCAGGACGTGACGTCAAGGACGTCAGGACGAGGCCGTCATTTGCTTGAAGGGCCACAAACGTAGTGCGCAAAGCGGGCACGCGTACCTGCGCAAAATGGTTGGTACCGCCAGGTGCTTGCGCGGTCGAGTTCGCTTTTATATCGCTGCGGGCACGTGCCTCGTTTGGCGTTCCGAACGCTGCAGCGACCCATTCCCCTTTTATCTCTGCGATAGTGACGGAGGATTTGGTCTTTCCATCGACGGTGATCGAATAAACAAACTGGCCCGTCGGACGCAGCAGCTTCATCGGATCGCCGCCGTCCCACTCCCGCAGAGGATCAAGCCCGATCATGTAGTCGGCAACGGGGTCTCCGATCGAAGCGTGGGAGGCGTCACCGGGAGCGTCAAGACCAAGTGTCTTGAACTGCGTCGGAGCGTTCGAGATCGAGCGGAAAGTGTCGAGGGATTGGGCCGCAGCGGACGTGGCCGCGGCAGGCGCTGCAGTTTGCAGTTTGGCGTCCTGTGATATGGCTGGCGCCGCGGCAAGGACGAGGATGCTCGACAGAGCTACCGTGTTAGCGAATGTCATAGAAGTCGTCCCAATGAGTGTGATCACCTGGAAGCTGGTCGTAGACCTCGTAGAGGATTGTCCGAGTCGCTCCGATATTCGGTTCCCATGGATCGTTGACATGGACGTAGTTCTTTCCATCGGGTGTCGTGGTGTAGCCCGTTGCGACCATCATATGGCCACCATTCCCGATCCAGCGCCAACTGAATGCGAAAGGCGTGAAGCTGCAAGGCTCGCCTACCTTCTTGGCGGCAAGCTGACTGCGCAGCTGATTCCAAGTCAACGGAGTGCCGTTTGTACGCTTGAATTGAAATCCGTATCTCTCGAACTCCGGCCAACCGCCCGAAACACATTCGTCGGGTGTCGGGGAATTGCAGCAGTCGCTGCGGTGCAGACGATAGTTCGCCTGAATGCATTGCTCGACCGACTTTCCTAGATACTCCATGACCATCTGACCGCTTGCCGCCCAGCACCACATACCCGTCTTTTGTGGGCGTAAGGTGACCTGAAGTTCCATCGTGCTAGGCGGATCGCAAGACGGCACCGCTGTGGGTGCCGCTTGGGCAAACGCTCCGCTCGAAGCCGCCGCAGCCAATCCAACGATCAACAATGCGCGGACTAGCATCTTCACTCTCCTCAAATGTCGCTCGATCCAAATTCGTAGAAGAAACAATTCGGGTTGGGCTTACGGTTTGAGCTGCTGCCCTGTCTTAACTTCAGAAAGGTAGAAGGCCGGCGGGGCGGTTAGGGCGCACTGGTATCCGCTCTCGCAGCTCGCGTTCATCGTCCGTCTTCCTGCGCTTCCCTTGTTCTACTCCGCCGGGCCCAGGTGCCAAGTTGGCGCCTTGCGTCAAGGTTACCGCAATTGTGCGCTGTGGCTGGCGGCCATATTGGGGTGCAAATTCGTCAGCGTAAGTGATGCAATAGACAACGGGATCAGTGAGACGCAGCTGCTTAAATGTGTTCTCTCTTGTGCGGGCATCCTGGACGCAAAGGTTATAGCGCGCTCGCCAAGGTGCAGGCCGCAAGAATGGCGCGTTTAGGTCTCCATCAAAACGAACAACATTTTTGATTCCCCCCTCTGACGGCGGATCCAAACGGGGAAACACAAGGCTAAGCGTCAGTTTGTGAATGTCCAGTCGCGACGCGCTGATGCCGGCAGTCGCCGCCACAGGCCGGAACTGATTAGGCACTGGGTCCAGTCTTACCGCGGCGCCAGCGCCTCCACCGGCGTCTGTCGTAAAGGTCAGTGTGTCGACAAAGCTGTCCTTAGCACCCCCTTGCTGTTCGATATCGATGAAAGTCTCGACAACGCGTCCCACTCCGATCGCCCCTGTTAACGGATAGATGAAGTTTGCTGGATTTTCTGGCTGTTCAAAAACCCCCAGACACCGTTCGCGATTGGTGAGCAGTTCGTCCCAAGTGTCCTCGGAGGTGAAAACACGGTGACCTTGGCGCGTCAGATCGAGCGACGCGGAAGCCCCGGCGTCCAGCACATTTGACGTCATCCAGGGAAGATTAAATGCTGCACTGGCGCCAGAGATGTTCCGCTCTTTGATATCGAAGTCGAACGCGTAAACCACCGCGACTTTTGCTATCTTTCGGAGCAACACCTTCTGCTTTGGGCTCAAGCTTGTTAGGGGTTTCTTCGACTCTCCGTTCGCTGCGGCAATCTGTGCTGCAATCCGTTCGGGGGTAGCTGGAAGATCGATGAGTTCTTTGGAAAGCATGTAGTTGATGACTGCGGACCTCATCTCGCAACGAGCATAGCGAACGATGTCCTCAGTCTTTGAATAGCCGACGTCGTCGGGTATGGGATAAAATGAACAACCTCCAAGCCCCGCCGTCAAGATACAGACAGCCCAATTCACCGCGCGCATCGTTGCCCCCGTCCAACTTAAAAGACTTCGCAAACTAAAAATTCTTACTGACGAAATTTCTCGAGCCCACCGACAAAGCGAGCAGGTGCCACCCCATACATCCCTAGCGTGTCTAAGTGGTTCTGGCTGGTCAAGTAGAAAATCGTTCGGGAATAACCTTTTCCGTCGGTCCATGTCACTGGCTCAAACTACGAGACGTGAGCGCAGCCCGCGTTGCACCAGGTAACCACCCAGTCAAAGATGCTTGCTTTGAAGCGCTCCGATTTCACGCCCGGTAGAGCGCGGCTCGAACTTTCGGAAATATCCAACCCAATAGCTCTTGATTGGTAGAGCGATGTCACGAGAGCATCGGCTTCCGTAAAACGGTGACACGCATGGGTCTGTCAATTCGCTTTTATCTGTTCGCCGAGGACGGGCTTCTAGCGATCTCGCAGCGCGTCATGATGGGACTGATCCGCGGCCAAGACGCAATGCCGCAGTACGCTGGCACGAAGCAGAAGGTTGCCGACGTCATCCTTGAGAATGAGGGCAAGAAACCGCTCCGGATCGAAACAGTGCAGGGGAGTTTCCTGACGTTCGACGACAAGGGTAAGGTGCACAAGGACCTCGTGGCATCTGGCTTTGCGGCGCTCGAAACCGGCATGGCGCTCGAGGAAGCCTTAAAGCAACCGCAGACCAAGATCTGGACCTCACGCCAAAGCTCAATCGCGAGAAGTGGGAGAGAGAACCGATGGACACTCTCCAAGGACGACCTGGACGCCATTGCGGACGATATCTGGAGACGCAAGGAAGCGAGTCAGCCGCGCATCGAGCGCGCCCAGGGGATCGCTCCTAAGCCTCCTAAGGTCACCTACGAGGCCAAGGAGGCGATCCGAGAGATCAGGACGAGCCTGATTAGCATCGACAACAAGCTTCAATGGCTAAGCGAGCCTGCTCTGAAAGGCGCCGCGTTCGAGGCTCGCGAGAACGCCAAGATCGAAGCGGATGGGCCGCTGTGGCTCGGGATTGCCGCGGCGGCTGATCGCTATCACGAGATCCAGGTTCGCCGACGCACAGGACGGGGTATCTGGTACGCGCTTGTGGAGATACTGCGATGGGATGCGGTTCAACGAACTGGAGAAGTGATCGCAAGCGTCGGTGAGCGCTGCGATTCCAAAGCGAAAGCAGAGGAGGCGGCTCGGAGACTTATGACCGAGAATGCCAACTGCTTTACCGCGGAGACGTCGGTCCATACCGAGGTGCTATGTGAACTGGAGTGGGATGAAGAGGCGGGAGCTAAGCTTCTATGAGCCAGAACGCTGCAAGAACAAATTCCCCCGCCTTTCCCCGACTGTTGCTGCTTAGTTCTGCTCTTTCGTGCCTGCAACAGCCGAATATGCCCGCGGCCGAAATTACAAAAAAAGGCTGGAATAACAGAGGTTTTGGTGGTGGGCGCACAAGGGATCGAACCTTGGACCTCTCCCGTGTGAACCACAATCCGTAGACCCGAGCTAACCAAATCCGGCCATAGTTGAGGTGTAAAAACTCCTTAAATTAATGAGAGTTATGGCCTACTGCGGCTATAAGAGCCCATACCTGACCTTACTACATTTTGTATGCCCCCGTTGTGCCCGCCGCGGATATTCCCTTGGGGCACACAAACGGGGGAGGTCTGAGACCCGGTTCTGTTCGAGGCTCACCGCCCTTCTTGCGGGGCACACTGGGGCACAGAGAGAGGGAAGGAATCATGACGGAGCCGGCCAACCAGCTGACACTCACCGATGCGGTGATCCGCAACGCAACGCTGCCGCCGGGTAAGGCGCAGCATTATCTCCACGACGACAAGCTGCCCGGCCTCGCCTTGCGCATGCGCGCCACCGGCGGCCGGACCTGGGTCTACCTCTTCACCAAGCCGGGGGTGAGGGGGACCCAGCGCAAGACCCTCGGCGCGTGGCCCAAATATAATGAGAAGGCCGCCCGCAAGGCCGCCACCATCGCCGCAGGCGAAGTCGTCAAGGGCTTGGACCCGAACGACGCGAAGCGCGAGGCGAGGCGGCAACAGGCAGCCGAGAAGCAGCGCACCACGCTCGCGACCCTCATTGTTGAAGATGGTCCTTACCAGACGTCTATGACCGAACGTCAAGTCGTCAACTGGAAGCCAGCAATGTCGGCGCTGCGGCGCGGGCTCAAGGATCACGCCGAGAGCGGCGTGGGGGACCTGACGCGACGGCAGATCATGGCTGCGGTCGATAAGATTGCCAAGACCGGCAAGCGTGGTGCAGCCAAGGACTTGCGCAAGCACGTGCATACTTTGCTCGAATGGTGCGTCGGTGAGGGCTATGTCGAGCACAACGTGCTCGCCGGCTATCGCGCGCCCAAGGAAACCCGCGCGCAAAGGGTCGGACGCCGAACGAAGGGCCGCGCGCTGACCGATGAGGAAATCATCAAAGTCTGGGATGCATCCGGCAAGCTCGGGGCTTTTGGTCTCCTGGCTCGCATGTGCCTGCTCGGTGGCCCGCGCCGCAGCGAGCCTACCATGATCGAGTGGCGAAAGCACATCATGGATGACCGTATCACCTTCGATGCGGCGTGGACCAAGATGGGCCTGCACCACGACGTGCCGCGCACCCACCTCGCAAACGAGGTGCTCGCGGCCGCCAAACACTTCCAGCGCGCAACGTCCGACTATGTCTTCCCGTCACCAAAGACCGGCGGCCAGATGTCCGGGTTCACCAAGATGGTCAACCGCCTGGTCAAGGAAGCGGGTGTTGCCAAGTTTACCATGCATGACCTAAGGCGCAGCTTACGAACCGTCATGTCTCGCTGCGGCTACGACAACGAAATCCAGCGGCTGTGTGTCGGGCAAAGGCCAAGCGGAATCGATCAGGTCTACAATCACGACGAACAGTGGATCATCCGCAAAATGGCGTTCGAAGCGGCTCACGACTACATTGCGGAGTTGGTCGGCGCGAAACGGGTCGGCAAAATCGTGCGCCTGCAGCGGACGAATCCGCTTGACCCGATCAAGGCCGAGCTCCTCGGCCGTCTCCGTGAGCATTATGCGGCTGAGGCATCTTAGTGGTCTTATCGCACTTGGCCAGATAGTCGCGTACCGCATCGACACGATAGAGGGGGCGGCCATCGACGTAGCGCCATTTCAGCGGGTGGCTCGGATTGCGCCGCCACTGCTCCAACGCGCCGGGCGTACGCCGGATGACCGCGGCCGCCTCAAATGCCGTCAAATTAGAGCTGCCCGGCAGCGTATCGATATCGAACGTCGCGGGCGGCGGCATGCCACGGTTCTTGCGACGGCGATTCGCCCGCGGTATTTTGCTGGAACCTGCCGACCCAAATGCCTCGATCCCAATCTTTTCGTCTTTGCCGCGCATGCCTCCGCCCCGAACCATGATCGGTCTGGGCAATAAGATCGTAGGCTGCTCCGGCAAGAAAGAAACCAAGTGCGCAGGTATGGTTGCTGGGTAGCTGTGGCGTACAAATAGGACGAACCGGTTCCAGCCCGGCAGACCTTCGGCCTCATAACCTGAAGGTCATAGGTTCAAATCTATCCCCGCAACCAAATTTCTGATGTAATACAACGGGTTGGGCGAAAGCCTAACCCTTTAATTTTTCGTAAATGGCCTAGCACGCGCCTAGCACAAAATTCGACTTTTTGGTTGCCTGCGCTAAAATGCACGTGGAGGTGCATGATGGCCAGGCACGAGCTTCTAGGTGGTCTGATTCAGGTATACCGGCGAAACGGCCGGTATTGGCACTGTTCGGCCTCCATCGACGGCCGCCAACACCGCAGCACGACCGGAGAGGAAGATCTCTCCCTCGCCAAGCAGTTTGCGGAGGACTCGTTTATCGGTCTTCGTGGGAAGGCGCGGGCGGGGCTGTTGGTGAATGAGAAGACCTTTCGCCAAGCCGCTGACCAATTCCTGAAAGAGTATGAGGTGATCACCGAGGGCCAGCGCAGCGAGCGCTGGGTCCAGGGTTACGAGATCAGGCTTCGCCTGCACCTGTTGCCGTTCTTCAGGCAAGGTGCAGGAATATCGCCTGCACCGGATCGCAACGTCTAAGACCGGCAAGGCGCCCGCGCGCAGCACTATCCACGACGAGGTCGTGACGTTGCGGCAGGTGTTGAAGACTGCCATTCGCCATGAATGGCTCGCGCACCTGCCGGACTTCTCTCCTCCTTATAAGACTTCGGGGAAGGTGGTGCATCGGCCGTGGTTCAGCCCCGAGGAATACAAGCAGCTCTACGAAACCACGCGGGCGCACGCGAAGGCCAGCCAGATCCACCACCGTTGGAGTGCCGAGCAATTGCATGATTACGTCCTGTTCTTGGCCAACACCGGCTTGCGGCCGGATGAGGCCAAGAACCTCCAGCATCGCGACGTGACCATTGTTGAGGACGAACGTAGCGGCGAGCGCATCCTGGAAATCGAGGTGCGCGGCAAGCGGGGCGTCGGCTACTGCAAGAGCATGCCGAGCGCGGTGCGACCCTATGAGCGGCTGCTAGGCCGCGCGAAATACGTGAAGCAGGGCAGAGCGCGGGTGCGGGCGAAGCTGCCGCCCTCTAACGAGCCGCCGCAGTTGCCCAAGCCGACCGACCACGTGTTTCCGGGCAATCACATCAAGATGTTCAATGCCCTGCTTGATAGGAGCGAGTTGAAGCTGGATCGGGATGGCAATCGGCGGACCGCATACAGCCTGCGGCATACCTACATCTGCATGCGCCTGATGGAAGGGGCGGACAGCTACTAGATAGCGAAGAACTGCCGAACCTCAGTGGAGATGATCGAGAAGTTCTATGCGGCGCACATCAAGAACAGGCTCGATGCTTCCGCCATCAATGTGCGTCAGGCCAAGCCCGCTCCTCGCAGGCAGTTGAGTGAGGTCTACCAAGCGCCGGTTGATCCTGAGGCGCAGGATTTTGTCTGAACCTAAATCAACATAAAGAAGCGCCGAAACCGCTGGTGGAGGCTCTAAATTCTTACTGGGCCGAAGGGCCCGATCTTTCTTACGAACCCGTTTAGCGGTTCGCCTTTGGCGCGCAGGCGCTCTCCCCTTGATCTTGAAGGCGATATTACGTCAGTATTGCAACCACTGCGTTATCCACATTGATTCCCTACTGGTACGCGTGGGCAGCACTGGAGCCCAAATTCGCGTCACGTTGCTGGTCACTCAATTCTATTTGGAACAAGGTTATATATGCGCCGCGATTACCGCCTTTACGAACTTAGCGAGAGCGAATTTGAAGAGCTTGTCGTCAAGATCTGCGTGAAGTGGCTCGGGGAAGGCGTCACACCGTTCGAGCCAGGCCGCGACGGAGGTCGTGACGGAAAATTCAATGGCAAGGCTGAGTGCTTTCCCAGTACCACGCAGCCTTTGGAGGGGGATGTCGTACTCCAGGCGAAGCACGTCGCCGTATTCGACAAGTCGTGCTCGGATAAGGACTTTGAGCGGCTCCTGAAAAAGGAGCATGCCAAAATCAAACGGCTGGGGAAGAAAGGATTGTGTGACCACTACATGGTCTTCACCAACCGCCGCTATACCGGCGGCGCCGACGAGAAGCTGATAGCTGGTCTTATGGCGCTTGGCGTGAAGAGTGCTCATATCATCGGGATCGAACGCTTGAATACTGCGCTGGATGATATGCAGCAACTCCGAGAGTGGCTGCCGAACAGGAAGGACACAATCCCATTCCGGTTTGAGCCTGACGACCTCATTGAGGTTATCGGTGCCGTTCACGACTATGCTGATGGCTCGGTGATGAGCGCCTTCAACAGCGCGCGCGACTTTGAGAAGCTCAAGCTGCGAGAAGAGAAAAACAAGATCAACGGACTTTCAGATGACTACTATAACCAGGTCATCGTGAATAACTCATTCCCGCACTTTTCGCGGATAGACCATTTCTTGAGCAATCCACGGAATACGGAGATTGCCGCTCTCTATCACGATAGCGCTGACGAGCTGAAGCAAAAGATTTTGGCCGCGCGCCCGCAGTTTGAAACCTTTGATAGCGTCTTTGCTTTTCTAATTGAGGAGATTCAAAAGAAACGTGTCGCTTTGAAGGGCAAGCGGCGTATGATCAGCGTGATGCTTCACTACATGTATGCCAACTGCGACATCGGATCGAAAAAACTTCCAACAACACCGATGACCGACAATGCTCACGCCTAGAAAACACCTCAACTTGGATGTCTCCGTGCTGCGAATCGCGGCCATCATGCTCCGTGAGCTTAAGAAGCGCGGCGTGATGGAGTTCGAGCGTCTGCGGGGCATTGTCATCAGGCGCGTCGGCGGGGATGGAGAAATCACATTTTTGCCTGCACTAAGCTTCCTATACCTGATGGGCAAGATTGAATATCACGCAAAAAACGACGTCATAGAGTACAGGGCGAACTGACATGCAGATCAGTCGCATTTACTCCAATAAGGATGACCTCTTTCATCCGATAGATTTCAATTTCGGCAAGCATGCTGATCGTCTCAATGTCATTTTTGGCGATGTTAAGAAGCCTAAGGACAAGAAGCGCGACTCCCACAACCTCGGCAAGACCACCCTTCTTCATCTTATCGAATTTCTAATGCTCAAGGGCACCGCTCCGGAGCAGTTTCTGGTCAAGCATCAAGACCGCTTTGCTGGCTATCAGTTTTTTATCGAGGTAGCCCTAAACTCAGGTGAGTTTGCTACCATTCGACGGGGTGCGGACAACCCCAACAAAGTTGCTCTGACAAAGCACGCCGAGAGCGGCAGGCGGTTGGTTGACCTGCCTGACGACCAATGGGATCACGCCGAGCTGAGTCGCGAGGAGGCCGTCAAGCTGCTGGACGGCTGGCTCGACTTGAAGGTCCTAAAGCCATACGACTACCGAATGGCCATCACGTATTTCTTGAGGGCCCAAGGTGATTTCAGCGATGAGCTTCAGTTACAGAAGTTCCAAATGGGTAAGGACGCACACTGGAAGCCGTTCGTTGCTCACCTCTTCGGCTTTAGTGAATCGCCGGTGCAGCGCAAGTACGAGCTTGACGACTCCATCGGCGCGCTGAAGCAGCGCCAGGCTGAACAGGCGGCAGAAGTCCAGTACCGGGAAGAGGACCTTCCAAAGCTCCAGGCGCAAATCTCTGTCTTGCGGCAGCAGGTGGAAGAACTTGAGGCTCAGCTTGACGCCTTTGAGTTCGACGCTGAAGAGCGCCGTATCATGAAAAACCTCGTCGATGAGGTTGAGGGTGAAATCTCAGATATCAACGAGCGCCTCTACAACATCAACTACGATGTTAGGCAGATTGATGTGGCGATGGAGCATAAGGACCGGTTCGATCTGGACGAGGTCGCAACCATATTCTCCGAATCCAATATTTTGTTCGCCGGTCAGGTGAAGAAGCAATACGAAGACCTGGTGGACTTCAATAAGAAGGTCACTCGCGAACGAAACGCCGCCTTGAGAACCCGCAGGACAACGCTCGACAAGGAGCGGGTGGAGCTAGAGTCTCGCAAGACCAGCTTGGATCAACGGCGCGAGCAGCAACTTCGAGTTCTGCGCAGCACAGACACGTTTGATAAGTTCAAAACCTTGCAGCGCGAACTCTCCGAGCAGAAAGCGCAACTTGTCTATCTCGATGAGCAACGCAAGAAGCTTGAAGTGGTGGCGGCCACCGCGCTGCAGGTGCGTGAGAGCGAGCGGGAGCGGGGCAGAGTAGTCGATGAAATCAAGGCGATGGTTGCTAGGCCGACGCCGATCTATGAAAACTTCAGCCGCGTCTTCAACGCTTACTGTCAGCGAGTGCTTAGTCACGAGGGCATTTTCTACTTCCATGTAAACTCAAACGGTAATTTCGATTACACCATCGGTCTCGGGACCCCAGGGCAAACCGGGAAGACGTCCAGCCAGGGAGAGGGGACCAGCTACAAAAAGCTGGTTTGCGCACTTTTCGACTTGGCGCTGCTAAAGGTTTATGAGGACGTTGGTTTCTTCCACTTCGTGTACCATGACGGTATCTTTGAAGCTCTTGATGATCGAAAAAAACTCGCACTGTTGGAGGTCGTACGCGAGCAAACTAGTACGATGAAGATCCAGTATATAATGACGCTGATCGCTTCGGACCTCCCGCGTATTGATGAGAAATCCCCACCGACGTTCGCAGAGGACGAGGTCGTGCTCCGCTTACACGACGATGGGGCCGATGGGCGCTTGTTCAAGATGGCCGAGTTCTAGTAATCTCCCGCTATAGAGCTAAGCTCCGTGTCCGGTGGATATTGGTACCAGTAGGGTATGGGAGCTGATCGACCATCCCCCATCTCTTGTTCAAGACTTTCTTTAGTTAGCGGAACAAGTCTTTCACTCACATGGAGATCATAGTTTCCGCTCCATATGGTGCATGGAATGGCGCCCCTTATATCTCCCGCGTCGAAGACAAACTGCGAAGCCATTTCTCCTTCTCCGATATAAACCATGCGCATCAACATTGGAGCCCGGAATTCAATCCTGGCCTGCTGAAGCTCAGGACTCTCCTCTGGTAACAAGGAGGCTTCCAGCTTCGTCAGGGGATCTCTGTCATCAGCGCGAAGCGGCCTGTCATCTTGAAGGCCGAAGTCTGGTGTTGACGGCTTCTCTGGCTCCTTGACCCCGACAGTCAGATCGTCGATCGGTCTGCCTTTCTTGAACACAAGATAATTTCTGCAGGCTTGAAGAAAGCCGGATCGCCGCGGCCAGGGAACGCGAATCTTTTCGAGATCGACGTTCCATTTGATTGCGTCCGCAACGGTATCGATTGATAGGAACTCATGGGGCTCTTTCAGGAGGATCTCAACGGCAAGGTGAGGCGGAAGCCGAGGACCAAGAACACGCAGCATTTCTCGAACTGCTTTTCTGCCTTCGGCAAACGTTCCCGGTCGCCGCCGTTGGGGATGCGGAGAATGAAAAAAGACAAATCCTCCAGGCTGCAGAATTCGGTGGTTGGTCACGTCCGAATATGGAACGCGGCTCTCGCCTGCCAGGAAGATAAACGCGCATGCGGACACACAGGAGCTTCCCTTCTTGACCACCGTCGCTATCCCATCCTCTCTAACAGCCGCGGCGATCTTTAAGGCCGCAGAGAGTTCGCCTCCGTTCTTGCTGTCCAATTCGAGCCGAATCTGCAAATAGCTGGGACCTGATATCTCGTAAATAAGATCCGGATTGTCTTTCTCGAACAGGGCTTTTTTTGCCGCTGCCAGTTTTTTCAGGAAGATGTCTCCATCTTCCGTCTCGATAAAGCCGGTCAAAGAGATGGTGATCGCGCCCACTGCGTCGGGCGCTCGATCCGGAAATGTGACGTCTATTGTCGCGGCTCTGACCACCGCGGACGTGATCAGCAGACTACCAACAACGAAGCCACGAAGCAGATTCCACGAGAATATGCGCATGGCCGCTTTCCCACTACGGAGCGAACTCCCAGTATTTGGGCGGCGGCGGGTTGGCCGGTACCGGTATGATCTGCCGAAGCCGCTTGTTTGGTGGCCGTACACCATCGAGCAGCAATCCCATGTCATCGATCAATGACCTGTTGGTGGCGAACGTGTCATGGTTCAGTCCAAACAACTCGTCGCCCATTCTGGTGACGTCGATTGAATCAATTCCCGGCAACGTTAGCGGCTTACCATACACATATCCCGCTCGCGGCACGTTTCTTGCCGCCTTCATAGATGCCAGAAGTGTCTTGTCTGAAGCCGATGCATACAACGTCACACCAGTGAGCAGCCCCTGAACGCCTGGAACGAACCGCATAAACTGGTCCTTATCGACGTCCGGCGCGGCCAGAATCCATTCACCGAACTTCTTACTGTCCTGAGAGGACGCTTGGCCTCGAAGCGCATTCAGCACAAGATAGTTGCCCATACTGTGGGCCACAATATTTACCCGCCTTATCCCAAGCTCATCACGAAGCAATCGGAGAAGCTCTAGAAAGCTATCGCTGTCAGTCAGGGCGCTATCTCGATCGTAGAGATAAGACCGCGCCAAATCGAGCGGGTTTCTCGCGTTACCCCAAGAAGGCCACGAGTATAAAACAGGCAAGCCCTTGTACTGGAGATCCCAGAAGACCTGAGCGGCTCTATATACGGCATCGTCAAAAGTGTTGTTGAAGCCGTGTACAAACACGAGCGCTTCGGTAGTGCGCGCCGCCTTAGCCGTATCAGACCACGTAGGCTTTCCGATAACGCCTTGCCTAGAAATTACAAAGTGCTTTCCAGGATCGAGTTTCTCTTCATAAGTTCCGATGAGTGCCTCGCGGATTTTCGGGACCCGTACGTTCCCCATCTTGTGGTCGTCCGGAATCCTAACACGAAGACCGCCGAATGTGATGGTTGTGCCTCGCTTTTCGCTAAACGACTTCTGCTCACGTGCTCTCGTCGTCGCAAACAAAAAGTCGATCGTGCGCGGATCAGGATCTGGGCCTGTCGCTAACGCGGCACCTGCACTAACCATTGGCTCTTCCCGCAGATTACTCCCAAATGCGAGATTTGGTCGGTTACTTTCGAAGATTCGAAAGTCGATTCGGAAAGCGAAGGCGTCTATCAGGCCGACCTCCGTATTGTAGCCGATGAGATAATAGCTCCGTTGGCCTCCAGCGGCGACAACTGCGCCCGGATCACCGCGCAGCAGGTCATGAGTCAGCTCTACTTCAAAAAAGTACCTTGGTTTCACGTACCCGCTGGCAATGACTGAGGCTTTTCGGGGCAAGGACAAGTCTTGGACTTGTTCGGAAAGCTTGTCGCCATTCACCGACAGATGCTCGAATATCTTTGACTCAAGAACCGGCCTGAAAGCAGTTAAGTCATTGGATCCAAAGGCCAAGAAGATATCCGTTGCAACCTGCACAGGATCTGCTGCACCCAAGTCGGGACTTTGACTTCCTTGGGTCGCAAGGGCCAGAGGCGCGGGCGCCTGCGGCCATGCCGGTGAACACACGAGGTAAAAAAAACTCAATACGGCTAAAACCGGAATACGGCACTTGATCATGATGGCCTCGAAGCGATTTTTGAGAGACCCGGAATTCCCGGACGATCAATGCGAGTGAGGCCAATTTTGCTCTATGGGAGACCGGTTGTATATCTCTCTATAAACAATCTTTTTCCTGGCTATATCTCTCCCAAGCGTTTTCTGCGATTGCGAGATGTTCCTTGCGGACGGCACTCGGCCCCGCATCCCGCCTTCGGCGCCGCTATACTGTTGCTCCTCTCCAGCAGCTCGAGGGTGAGCACGTCCGCCCCGGTACTCCCCACGTCATTGTAGCCACCTGCCCCATACCAGGGAGCGAACAGCCACCGACCGCGGAAACCGTCCAGGGTTGGTTGAGGGACGGCCTCGCGCATGTCGCATTTAGAGGGCACGCGGTGCTCTACGATGGCGGGAGGCGCCACCCTCTCACTGTCGAAGAATGGCAGGAGCAGCACTGCCGAGCCGCCGAAGGGCCGTCCCTGCATTGATGTCGACCAGCATGGCATCTATGGGCATGCGGCAATCATCCTCACGGGTTGTCAACCTTTGGCGAACATGGTGGAAGCACTGTAGGAGAGCACGCACATGACGACACTTTTCACCGTTGGATACGAAGGTTGCAAGCCATCCGACCTGTTCGCGAGCCTTCAGAAAAATGGCGTCAAGCTGCTGATCGACGTCCGAGACGTGCCGATTTCGCGCAAACCGGGCTTCTCGAAAACTGCCCTTGCGCAGGGATTGGATAAAGCCGGTATCCAATATCTGCACCTTAAGGGGCTTGGCGATCCGAAGCCCGGGCGGACGGCCGCCCGGGAGGGCCGGTTTTCTGATTTCCGCCGAATATTCGCGGCACACATGATGACTACTGCGGCGCAGCAAGCTTTAACTGATGCTCTCTCGGCCGCCTCGAAATCCGTTGCATGTTTGCTTTGCTTTGAACAGGATCACACCAATTGCCACCGCTGCATCGTCGCTGATTCGATGGTGAGGCGCGGTAAGTTTAAGCTTGTTCATTTGAGCGCAGCACCGTTAGCCGGTCACAAAGTGCCGAGGGGCCGAATTTCCTCCGATGACAGGACACCCGCCCACATGGGGTAGCACCGAGGCAATAGTGATGGTGAAGGCGGCGCCGCAGGTCGGCCGACGTCATGGTGAAACGGTCTGCTGTGCTGGGATCGATCTATACGGCAATTGGCTCAGATTGTATCCGGTGTCCTTTCGAACGCTCGAGCAGTCGAAAAAATTTGGCCGCTGGGATCGAATAAGGTTCAACTGGCGACTGCCTAACGATGATAGGCGGGTCGAGAGCCGCCGAGTGGATCAGCGGTCAATCGAGATTGTCGGCAAGCTGAAGAAATCGGAGCGAGCGGCGTTTCTTGCAAAGGCCGTCGTGACAAGCTTGGCGCGGGAACGCGAGGCCGGCAGAAGCTTTGCGCTTCTCAGGCCCGAGATCATTGCATTCAAGATCGAAAAAAAGGATGCAGCAGAAGTCAAAGTGGAAAAAGAGCTATTCGATTCAATCCGCGCGCAAGATGACCTTTTCGCGAAGCAAGTGACCAACAACTACAATCCCTGTCCGTATAATTTCAAATATCGCTACCGAACTGACGACGGTATTCGCGAAGGTACGTGTCAGGATTGGGAAATCGAGGCCACGTATCATAATTGGTCGCGCGACTATGGTGATCAGCGAGCGCTTTCCGACATGGAGCGAGTGTTCGGGAAAGAGTATCCGGAGAAAGGAATGCTCTTGGCGATGGGTACCCACTCACTCCATCAAGACACATGGCTCATCAACGGAGTGGTGCGCCAAGACGATATTGACCAAGGTTCAATGTTTTAACTCACTCTTGGATTCGACATCGGCCTGACCTCATGGTTGTATGGCCAATGGCACCTTCGGCACACGCACGCCACGCTACTGAGGGGGCAACCCTTCTAGCGTTTATTGCATTCCGCGTAGTAGCCACCGTTGTCTTGGATCCACAGCATGCCTCCATTCGAACCGGTAGCCTTGTTGGCCACATACTGATCGCGACAAGTCAGCATTCGAGCTTGTCCGGGTTCCTCCGACGAGTAGCTGGGCGAAACGTCCTTTGGGAAGACGACCGGTGAGCGGAACGTTTGTGGGCTGACCGGGGGTGCGGCCGGCGGCTTGCTCTCGACAGGGGTTACCGGTTGACCCCATGCCGAAAAGGCGGATGCAAAGACGTCCGCGCCTGACGGTCCCTTCTCGATTGACCTTGCCCCACGGGCTTAATCCAGTTTGAAGT
>NZ_AJQF01000176.1:0-2083 GCF_000261705.1 Bradyrhizobium genomosp. III
AGTCAATCCGCCGCACCAGAATGTGCATGCCCTAGTGCGAAAGCAGGGACCCATAACCACGGGGTGCGGTTGCGGCGCAAAACTGGCAACCACGAGTCTTCGTCAAACCGCTCCTGGGGGTTATGGGTCCCGGATCAGCGCTCCGCTTCGCTGCGCTTGTCCGGGACGACGGTGAGGCTTCGCTTTGCCCACCCTACGGCACCGGCTATAATCGCGGCAAAAAGGTCCGCCATGATCCACGTCTGCTCCCTCGCCGCGCTTCCCGAAACCGTCCGCCTCACCAGGGCCAGCCACGTGCTGACCGTGATGGCCAATGTCGAGCAGGTGGCGCGGCCGGTGTCCGTGCTGCCCGCCAACCATCTCAAGGTGTCGATGGACGACATCACCGAGGAGATGGATGGTTTTACCGCACCGTCCGAGACCCATATCGATCAGGTGCTGAACTTCGTGCGCGGCTGGGACCGTAGCGCGCCGCTGGTGGTGCATTGCTATGCCGGCATCAGCCGCTCCACCGCGAGCGCGTTCGCGGCGGTCTGCGCGCTCAATCCGAACCGCGACGAGCTCGAGATCGCCAGGAAGATCCGCGCGGCCTCGCCGATCGCCTCGCCGAACCGGCGCATCGTCGGCCTTGCCGACCGCGCCCTGGGACGCAACGGCCGCATGCTGCGCGCGCTCGACGAGATCGGCCCGGGCGCGATGATGGTCGAAGGCCGTCCCTTCGTGATCGAGCTCGAATGAGGCGAGAGTCGGATAGCAGCCGCAACGCCGCGCTCACTTTGATGCGCAGGCGCATCCACGTCGTCATGGCCGGGCTTGTCCCTGCCATCCACGAACTTTCTCGCGACACGAAGAACGTGGATGCCCGGGACAAGCCCGGGCATGACGAGTTTGTGGCAACTTCCTCGATCATCATCGCATGAGCGACACGCTCCTCACGCCGATCGAGATCGGCCTGACCGCGGCGATCGTCGCGATCGAGGGGCATGAGCCCCTCATCCTCACCGCGCGCGGCAGTGACGGGCTTGCCGGTCTGCCGTTCGGCCCGTTCGACGCGCTCGCGCATCGCACCTTCGACATCGGCCTGCGCGCCTGGGTCGAGGAACAGGCGGGCTTGCGGCTCGGCTATGTCGAGCAGCTCTACACATTCGGCGATCGCGGCCGCCATGCCGAGGCCAGCGACACCGGCGCGCATATGGTGTCGATCGGCTATCTCGCCTTGACGCGCGCGGTGGACGGCGAGCTTGCAGCCAATGCGGCGAGCTTCGCGCCATGGTATCGCTTCTTTCCCTGGGAAGACCGGCGCGAGGAGCCGCCCGCAATCATCGCCCGCGACATCATTCCGGCGCTGACCGAATGGGCGGCGGAGGAGACCCCGGACACGACGCGCGCACTCCCGCGCAAGGATCGCGTGCGGTTCTATTTCGGCCTCGACGGGGCGGCCTGGGACGAGGAGCGCGTGCTCGACCGCTACGAGCTGTTGTATGAGGCCGGGCTGGTCGAGGAGGCGCGGCGCGACGGCCGCCCTGCGGCATTAGCGCGCAAGACGCTTCCCCCGCTCGGGACCTCGATGCAGTTCGATCACCGCCGGATTCTCGCCACGGCGATCGCGCGGCTGCGTGCAAAACTGAAGTATCGTCCTGTCGTCTTTGAACTTTTGCCGCCCGAATTCACACTTACCGAACTGCAGCATACGGTCGAGGCAATCTCCGGCCGGCACCTGCACAAGCAGAATTTCCGCCGCCTGGTCGAAATGGAAGCCCTGGTCGAACCGACCGGGGTGATGTCGACACAGACGGGCGGACGGCCGGCGGCACTCTATCGCTTCCGGCGCGACGTGCTCCAGGAGCGGCCCGCGCCGGGCTTGCGCGTGCGCTCCCGGCGCTAACCCGACATACTACGTGACCGGCCCCTGCCCGCCGGTCGCCTGGAGGCTTTATGTTCGACGGCCCGTTTGACGTCTTTGCGTGGATCATTGCGATCGCCGCCTTCCTGATCGCGATCAAGGCCTCCAGCCAGGCGGCCGAGCTGCGCCGGCGACTGAATTCGCTCGAGGAGATGTTCTACGCGCAGCGGCAGGGGGAGG